>JAJDEC010000595.1 GCA_029259995.1 Phycisphaerae bacterium | reverse complement strand
GATTGAACTGGCATTGCCCGGTGAAATTGTCGGCCACAACGGCAACGCAATCGAAGGCGGCAGGATCGTCTGGGAATTCGACGGGCGCGCCTTCTGTGATCGGCCGTTCGAACTGATCGCGACTTCCCGGCTGGATGCAGCACATTGAGCCGCCATGACCTGGATTGAACCGACGAGCGAACAACGGACATTGCCATGACGACCGATCCCGGAAACACGGCCGAGCAACATCGGGCGGACTTGGCAACTGACTTCGAGCGGTTCATCCCGCTCGTGTTCAATTGGGCGAATCGCCTGACTCGCAATCACGATCAGTCGATGGACGTCGTCCAGGACGTGTACCTGAAGTGGAATCAGCAATGCAGGCACGGCGCCCCTGACAGACCCGAAGCCTGGCTACGCGTCGTCACGACTCGGCGCGTGTTTGAGCTCATGCGTTCGCCGCAGCTTCGCGTTGTCAATCGCGAGCTCGACGAGCGAAACGCGGGACGTGACGACGGACCAACGCGGCCGGGCCCGGACATGGACTTGCTCAAAGACGACGTCCTGCAATCGCTCGGGCTGCTCACGGAAATGCAGCGCAACGTCGTTCTCGCGAAGATCATGGATCAGAAGACGTTCGCGGCCATCGCTTCGGAATGCGATGTGTCGATCTCGACGATCAAGACGCACTATCTGCGAGCGGTCCGCGTACTGCGCGGAACGCTCTCCAGCCGCTGGAAGGATCAGTAATGCCCCTCGACTGCGAACAACTCGAATTGCTGCTGGCCGATGCGCTGGGCGACGAATTATCGAATTCGGATCGACGGGACTTCGATGCGCATCTGGAAATCTGCGATGCGTGTCGCCTGGAGTATCAGAGCCTGATGAAGACGCTCAATATCACGCGGGATCGGCTCTCGGGGACCGATGCCATGACGGAAAGTCCGGATCGGCGGCCGACTATACGAATCCGACGGACGTCCGGATGGGCGCTGGTTCGTTACGCAGCCGCCATCGTCATCGCCTTTGGTGCGGGATATGCGATGCGCGCGATACGGCAGGCGGGCAACGAGCCCGACGTGATAGCAACAAATGTAAAAGTAACGCCGGCGACGATCCAGGAGAGACTGGTTATCGCACATCAACGGGCACCGCACGCATCGTCTTTTGCCAAGTCGATGTTGGCCGTCATGGGCTCGGCAGCTTCGGATTCGCGAGGGTTGTCCGCATCACGATCGGAAGGCGGCGAGTGATTATGCGGACGGCGCAGTATTGGCGCCTGTCACATTGGTCCAATATGGGAATAGGGGCTTTGCGGCCTGACATCCTGCGACCTGCGGATAAGACTGACATACGTGTTTCACCTAATCGAACACCGGTCCCGAGCCGAAATGCACTGGGAACTACAGTGCATCATGACGCGACGCCGATCGAGTTTCTTTCCGGACGTCCTATCGGGATGCGATTCGAGCGACAGACGAGGCTAATCCTTGACCAAGACGTCCAGCATAGTTCGAACGATTCGCATGGACGATGCGTCCGTTGAGGAGCTTATCAAGAAACTCTGGGAGTCCGCCTCGGACGCCGAGCGCGACAGTCGTCGCTCCCCTCGCTATGCATACAACGTCAAGGGCTGCGTCGTGCATCTTCAGTCGCAGGGCGGCGGCCCCCCGACTTCCTATCTGGTCCCGACGCGCGATATCAGCAACACGGGCATGGGGTTTCTTCACGGCTCCTTCATTTACCCGGGATCCAAGTGTATCGTACAGTTAATCTCGATGCACGGTACCTGGCAGAACGTCCCCGCCAAAGTCGTGCGATGTGACTACATCTCGAGCGGCGTTCACGATGTCGGCGTCCACTTCCTTCAGGACATCGACGCAAGCGAATTCTGTCCCGAAGCCGCGCCCTGCCGCATCCTGGTCGTTGACGACAATCTGGCCATTATTCGGCTCGCGGAGACGCTGCTTAAATCGATGAACGCCGATGTCGATCGTGCGGAGAACGGCGAAGAGGCCATGAAGCTCGCGCTCGCCGGCGTCTATGACGTCATTCTCATGGACATGGATATGCCGACACTGGACGGATTCGACACGGTCCGACAGCTTCGCGCCAAGGGATACTCCGGCAGTATCGTCGCGGCGACGGGGATGACGCAGCCTGGTGACAAGGAAAAATGCCTCGAAGCCGGCTGCAACAATTACATTCCCAAGCCATTCGGCCGCGAACAACTTTCGACGTTGTTGCAGTCACTTCGGCAGGAACCGCTGCTCAGCTCATTCGCCCAGGATCGCCAGATGCTCCCGCTCATCGACGGATTCATCAAAGATCTGCCCGCGAGAATCCGGGAGATTGAAACGGCGTTCGCTTCAGATGATCTCGACGCGCTGCAGAAGGCCTGCCGCAATCTGAAGGGCGAGGCAGGGAGCTTTGGCTTTGAGCCCATCTCAGCGTCGGCGTCCGAACTCGAAGACGCCGTGCTGGCACAGAAACCGAAGGAAGAACTGAAAAAACCCTTCGCATTTCTCGTCCGACTGTGCAGCCAGGCCCGCGCAAGCACGCGATCCGACACGTAGGCCGCCCTGCGGTCTCGCGCCAAAAGTCATGTCCCGTGCAAGAACGCCACGCTGAGGGCAGCGAGGCTCTGGATTACCCGACGCTCACATTCCGTTCACGGGATTGCCCGCAGAAACAGCGCGATCGCGCCGGCGATTCCAATCTGAGAATACCACGCATTGTTGGCATTTTTTCAAAGATCGCACTGTATTGCAGTGCACGACGCGAGTCGCTTATCATCGCGAACACTGCACGCCTGGTCCTGGAGAATTCCCATGCACGCATTCGGTCGGAGTCGCCCGCATCCGGGTTTCACGCTCATTGAGCTCCTCGTCGTTATTGCCATTCTTGCGATTCTGATCAGCTTACTCGTCCCGGGCCTCTCGGCCGCGCGACGTCGAACCCGTCAGACAGTCTGCCAGACGCGCCTGCGCGAACTCTCGACCGGCTGGCACATATACGCCGACGACAACGACGAGATGTGCGTCCCCGGCCGCATGGCCAACCTCGGCGGCGGCACGGGAAATTCGCAGAACTGGTACGACATCGGCAGCGGTCTGAAGTACCGACCGCGATGGGTGGCGACGATGGGCAAATACGTCGGCACACCGGCGCTCTCGATGCCGCGAACGGACTACGATCGTCAGGATTACGATTACAATGTTTACGCCTGCACAGAAAACTCGGCGTGGATCGACGAGCGGAATTACGCATTCGGCTACAACCATCAGTTCCTCGGCAACTCCCGGCGAACCAACGGCCAGTTCCACAACTTCCCCGTCAATCGATCGCACATTTCATCCTTCGGAAGCACTGTGCTGGCCGCCGACTGCATGGGTACGGCGGCCGGCGTGGCGGAATCCGCACGACTGCCCTATCAGAACGACGGCACGGCCTTTGAAGCCGTCGGCAATCACGGCTGGACGCTCGATCCGCCCCGACTGATTCCCAATGGCGACATCGGCACGGGTGACGCCGGCAGCCCGCGCACGGCCGTCGATCCGCGCCACATCGGCAAGGCGAACGTCGTCTACGCCGATGGTCACGGCGAAACCCTGACGCCCGGGCAACTGGGCTATGAGATCGGCCCGGACGGGGCGTACCTGGAAACGGGTCCGGACGCACGGAACTACCTGTGGTCCGGATCGAGCCGGGATGAGGATGCGCCGGAGAAGCCGTGACCTGCTGATGCACTTCATTGCAGGTCGTGAAGCGCGAATCGTCACGTCGCCGAAGCGCGAATTCCCGCAGATGCGTAATGAACCCATAATCACGTGAATCCCGGGCACAAGAATAACGAATCCGACGACTCGTCAGAACGTCGACAAATGTCGATTCTCCCGACCGCGAATTCTCTTGCATTTTCGAATCCGCCATGTGTAGATTGCACGACATGTGCGGCACGGCCCAACTCTACGGCTGCACATGCTGACGCCGGGCGCCGACCGGGGGGTCGGATCGCGGTTGGCTGTCAGTCGCAAGAGTTTGGATGCGGGTTATCAACTCGTTGACGGACTGCACAATTCTACACTGATCACATTATCTATGTTGTTCGCGCCGAATCGGCGCGCGTCCTTTGCACTCCACGTCGGAGCGCGGCGCGCCGCGTATGCGTCGAACTGAAATCACCCGGCCGGGCGTTCACGTCGCGGTCGTTGGATGACGAGGAGATCGAGCCATGAAGGTCTTGGGGAAAGTAACGATTCTGGCAGCTGCGTTGGCCGCGTTGTGCGTGCGCCCCGCGACAGCGTCGGTATTCAACGAATTGGAAGGCAATGACAGCAAGCTGACGGCGAATCTCGTCACAGGCATGCTGGCCGGCGACTCCATTGTCGGCTCGTCGACGAGCGGCAGCGGCGTCGGTCTCGACTATTATCGCGTTCAGACCGGAGCGCTGCCGGCAGGCATCTATCGCCATCGGCTGACGCTGACCACCGGCGGGACGGCCGGCCACACGGGCACGATCCGCGGCCTCAGTCAATCGGCCGGCGTCATCGGCGTGACCGACAGTACGGCACAGACGTCGTCAACGACGACCACGCCGGCACGGTTCAACCAGTGGTACGGATTCGGCAGTAACGAGGAACTTTACTATCGCGTCTCGGGCGCGACTGCCACGACGGCTCCCTACAACGCGACGATGTCGACCGACATCATTCTTCCGCTCGATCTCGGCTCGATCGACGTCGGCTCGATTGCGGGCGGCAACCTCACGATCACATCCGTCGGGCAGACCGGCGCAAGCCAGACGGACACGGACATGGTCGTGCTCGACAGTAATTTCCAGGGCATCGCGGGCTATCTCAACGACGACACGTTCAGCTCGACTTCGCTGGGTTCCACGCTGACGCGGCTCTATACGCCGGGCGTCTATTACGTCGCGATCTCGAACTTCAATGTTGCCAGCAACATGGCCAGCCCGGCCGACGACGACTTCCGTTCCGGCACCGTGCTCGATTTCGCGAACGGCGTACTGAACAGCAGCACAACCGCGAATCTCAATGTCAGTATCAACATCAATGGCGGCCTCGGCGGCAATGCGTTCGGCGCCCTGACGAAAGTGGGCGCGTTCGACGTGGCCTTTGCCAAGTTCACGGTCATTCCAGAACCAGCGACGCTGTCGCTGCTCGGATTCGGAGCGATCGCCCT
>JAJDEC010000594.1 GCA_029259995.1 Phycisphaerae bacterium | reverse complement strand
TCGCGAGTTGGACGGACCCATCTATGGGCGCGTGGGCGTGATTCACTGCGACGGCGAGCCGGCGATTGAATTGCTGGAAGTGGTGGCGGGGGATCGGATTGGTTAGGCCTTGAGGACGAATGAGAGTGCGGCATGCCGACGTTGGGCGTCGGCATGGCACCCGGGTGTCGGGTCGATGACCCGACCTGCAAGGCTTGATTGTCAGGTAGACGACCTCACCCACGGTGCTCGCTCTAAAGGGACTTGGGACAGTGATATGGAATCACGCACCGATGGAGAGAGCCTTGATTCGAATTGGAAGAAGTGGAATTACCACGATCGGATGATTCTTCGACGAGTCATTGCCGTTATTGCGATTGAGGCGGTGTTCTTCGTCGCTCTTGGTGCTGTCGTGTTGAGTCCCGCACGCGATTTGGTATCACCCTGGGAACATGGGGTTCTCGTCGTTCTCCTCATATGTGTCGCCTCGGTGCTGACAGTCCGGTTTCAGCGAATTCTGCGGGACCAGATTCTCCGGGACCTTGATGCCCGCGCGAAGTGGGCCATGGCAATGCACGGCGCATTGGAGCAACGCGGCCTTGACTTGGAACAGGAATATGTGTCCGCTCGACGCGCTCCTGATCCAAATGATGATTCGAAAGTCGATTATGCGACTCGAACGGAGTTGACACTTGAAGGTCGCAGAAACGAATCGCTTGCTGATTCGCTTGATCTTTGTATTGGTGCTATCGTCTTTCTCGCATTCTGCAGCGTCACGTACTTGGTGTACCTGCTAATCATGGTGAAACTCTGAATCAGATGACGACAAATTACGACTGCATCATCATCGGCGGCGGACCTGCCGGCGCGACAGCCGCGACATTGCTCGCAAAGCATGGCCGCAGCGCGCTGGTTCTCGAACGATACGAATTTCCGCGCCATCACGTCGGTGAATCACTGATGCCGCAGACGTACTGGACCTTCAAGCGGCTCGGCTTGCTGGAGAAGCTTCGCGCGTCGGATTTCGTGACGAAGGAGAGCGTGCAGTTCGTCACGGCCAGCGGCAAGGAATCCGCGCCCTTCTACTTCACGGATCGCGATCCCAATGAATGGTCGCAGACGTGGCAGGTCAGGCGCGACGAGTTCGACAAGTTGATGCTCGACAACGCCGAGGAGAACGGCGCGACAATCAAGCATGGCGTCAATGTGCGCGAAGTGATCTTCGACGGCGAGCGGGCGACGGGCGTCCGGGCGACGATCGACGGGAAGACGGTCGAATATGGCGCGAAAGTCGTGATCGATGCATCCGGTCAGTCGGGCCTGCTGTCCCGTCAGCTCGGCCTGCGCGAAGCGGACAAGAAGCTCAAGAACGCTTCGATCTACGCCCACTATCGCAACTGCGAAATGGAAGAGGGCCGCAACGCGGGCGCGACGATCATCATGCACACGCGCGATCGCAACGGCTGGTTCTGGTGGATTCCGATCAAGCAGAAGGATCGCCTCGTCAGCATCGGCGTCGTGGCGCCGCCGTCGTACTTGTGCACGGGGCGCGGCGATGATCCGGCCATGACGCTGGACGAGGAAATCCAGAATTGCCCGGGATTGAGTTCGCGGCTCTCAAAGGCCGAGCGCATCGGAAAGGTATACGTCACGGCGGACTTCTCGTATCGTTCGCGTCGGCTGGCGGGCGACGGCTGGGTCCTGATCGGCGACGCCTTCGGATTTCTTGATCCCGTGTACTCATCGGGCGTGATGCTGGCAATGAAGAGCGGTGAATACGCGGCGGACACGATTCACAAGGCGCTGACAGACGGCGATACGTCCGGCATGCGCCTCGGCGTTTTCGGCGCTCGATTCGTCGCGGCGATGCAGACGATTCGCCAATTGGTCTACGCGTTCTACAACGAGGATTTCAGCATCGGTCAGTTCGTTCGCGAGAATCCCAAATACGGTGATCACATCGTTCGCATTCTGATCGGCGATGTGTTCAACAGCGAAGTCGGCGCGGTCTTCGACGTCATGGGGCAGCGAATCGAGCTGCCCGGCCCCATCGAGCTGGAAGAGGGCATCACTGCCTGAAGAGACACTTTATGAAGAAACTTGTTTACGGATTGATCATCCTGCTGGCGATTCTGCATCAGGATTTCTGGCTGTGGGATTCCGAATATCTCGTGTTTGATATCGTACCGATCGGCCTGGCGTATCACGCCGGCGTATCGCTCGCGGCCGCCTTGTTATGGGCGATGGCGATCAAGTATTGCTGGCCCGATGACGTCGAGGTCCTGGAAGAGGAGATTGCCCACGACTCGGATGCGACGGGAGGTGCAGCATGATTGCCGCAATCAGTCCCGCTCAAACCTCCGTCTGGATAATCCTGGGCTATCTTGGATTGCTCGTTGCCCTCGGCATCGTCACGAGCCGGAAATTCAAGGGCACGTCAAACGACTACTTCCTCGCGTCGCGCGGCATCGGCTGGTTTCTGCTCGTCATGTCGCTCTTCGGCACGACGATGACGGCGTTTGCCCTGATCGGTTCGACAGGTGAGTCATTCAAGGCCGGCATCGGCGTGTATGGCATGATGGCGTCATGGTCGGGGATCGTGCATTCGGCCGTGTTTTTTCTCGTCGGAATCAAGCTGTGGGCGCTGGGCGCGAAGCATGGCTATGTCACGCAGATTCAGTTCTTCCGCGATCGATTTGAGTCCGACAAATTGGGCATCCTCCTGTTTCCAGTGCTCGTCGGGCTCGTGATTCCGTACCTGCTGATTGGTGTGATGGGTGCCGGCGTGACGATCGAAAAGATCACGGGCGGTGCGTTTCCCGATTTGTTTGCAGGTGGCGGTGTGGGACCGACGGCCGTCAAGGCGGGTGCGATCCCGTATTGGCTGGGCTCGGGCGGCATCTGCATCGTGGTGCTGGTCTATGTATTTCTCGGCGGCGTCCGCGGGGCTGCGTGGGCGAACGCGTTTCAGACGATCGTGTTCATTCTGCTCGGCATCATTACGTTTGTGGTCATTTCAGACAAGCTGGGCGGCATGAAGCAGGCGACGGCGATGGTGCTAGAAAAGAATCCGCACGCCGTGCGCCGGACGATTCGTGAAAATGAGCCGATGACGCGCTACACGGAAGGCAAAAAGGAGTTCGATAAGGCGCTCGCCGTCTGGCATAAGAAGCCCGCGGATTCGCGAGGGGCTGTGCCGAATGCGCCGAAGAAGCCGCACGGCATCACCCAACTGCATTTTCTGACTTACATGTTCATTCCACTGAGCGTGGGAATGTTCCCGCACTTGTTTCAGCATTGGCTGACGGCGAAATCGGCGAAGAGTTTCAAACCTGCTGTCATTCTGCATCCGCTGTTGATCATGATCGTTTGGGTTCCGTGCGTGATGCTCGGTATCTGGGCGACATCCGCGATGATCGGCGATCCGCCGAGGCCCGTGATTCCATGGGGGCAGGGCAATCCGAATGCCGTGTTGGGGCAGATGGTCGGCGTCCTGACGAGGGGCGACGGCGCCGGTATTCTCCCGGGTCTGCTGACTGCGGGCATCCTGGCGGCGATCATGTCCAGCCTCGATTCGCAGTTCCTGTGCATCGGCAGCATCTTCGCGAACGACATCGTCGCGCATTACCTTGGGCACGATAAGGTGAGCGATCGCCAGAAGGTCGTGTACGGTCGCGTGTTCGTCATTCTCATCGTCGTTGTGACGTATGTACTGGCGTTGCAGAGGCCCGGCAGTGTGTTCACGCTCGCCGTCTGGTGCTTCAGTGGGTTCGCTGGGTTATTCCCGCTTGTGTTTGCGGCGGTTTATTGGAAGCGCGTGACGAAGGCAGGGGCCTACGCGTGCGTGCTGGTGATGGCTGCGACCTGGTGCGTGCTCTTCGCTCAGGCCGGCTATGGCGCGAAGCGCGAGTACCTGTTCCTGGGGATGATGCCCGTTGCGACGATCGTCGCAGCATCGACGCTGGCGCTGATCGTCGTGTCGCTGATGACCCGGGCGCCGAGCGAGAAGACGCTGGCGAAATTTTTCGAACGCTGACAGGCCGACGCGATCAGATCACATGAATGTATTCACGCGGCCCGACGATTTGTCGGGCCGCGTTTGTTTTCTTGCTTTTATTCTGACATCCGTCCTGATCGCGTTGCCGAAACCGCACGCTCGCGCCTACAATCCCGACCCGAATGGAACCCGAATTTATCGAAATCAAGAACGCCCGTGTTCACAACCTGCGCAACGTGTCGATGACGCTGCCGCGCAACAAGCTGATCTGCTTCACGGGCGTCTCCGGCAGCGGAAAAAGCTCCCTCGCCTTCGACACGCTTTACGCCGAGGGGCAGCGCCGCTACATCGAGTCGCTCAGTTCCTACGCCCGGCAGTTCATGGGCCAGATGGAGAAGCCCGACTGCGATCTCATCTCGGGATTGTCGCCCGCCATCGCCATCGAGCAAAAGACAACGGGCTGGAATCCGCGATCGACGGTCGGGACTGTTACGGCAATTCACGATTTCCTGCGAGTCTTGTACGCCCGGATCGGTCTGCAACACTGTACGCAATGCGGCAAGCCGATTTCGGCGCAGACGATCGATCAAATCGTCGGCACGATCCTGAGCGAATTTGGCGGCGACGCCCAGCAGAGCCGCGACGCCCATCAGAGCCGCGACCGTCAGGGAGCGGTACCAGCAAAGCCTCAAACGCGAGCCAATGCCGCAAAAACCAAGGACGATTCGAACGACGCAAAGAAGGGCAATCGCGTCCTCATCCTCGCCCCCGTCGCGCGCAAGCAGAAGGGTGAATTCCGCGACACGTTCGAAGATCTCGTTCGCGAAGGCTACGTGCGGGCCCGCGTCGATGGGGAAGTCGTGTCGCTTCGAGACGACTTGTCGCTCGACAAGAACCGTCGGCACGACATCGAAGTCGTGATCGATCGCATCCGCGTGTCTGCGTCCGGCCGTGCGCGTCTGGCGGAAGCCGTGCAGAGCGCACTCGGCGTCGGCAAGGGGACGCTGATCGTGACGCCAATGGACGACGATGCAGCGTCGTTGGGATCAAAGAAGCAGCGCACGTCGGGCGAGAAGATTCTGTCTTCGAAATACGCGTGCACGAAGTGTGCAGTTTCGTTCGAACCTCCGTCGCCACAACTGTTCTCATTCAATTCACCGACGGGCATGTGCCAGACGTGCGATGGCCTTGGTGAGAAGTTTGATTTCGATATCGATCTGCTCGTCCCGGATCCGAAGAAGTCGTTCTACGCGCCTTGCGTTGCGCCGCTGCGCACCAAGCCGGGCCGCTGGCGAAGGCACATGTTCCAGGGCGTCGCCGATGCGCTCGGGTTTGATATCAAGCTGCCGTGGAAAGATCTGCCGCAATCGGCGCGCGATGCGCTGCTGTTCGGCACGGGAGATCGCCACATTACATTCACATGGCGATCGTATGGAAAGCAGTTCAAGCACGGCGGCAAGTTTGAGGGCGTCGTCGCCGAGCTGCGGGAGAAATATCGCAAGGCGAAGGCCGGATTTGTTCGCGAGTACTACGAGAAATTCATGCGCCGCGGTTCCTGTCCGGATTGCAGCGGCGCGCGATTGAACGCGCAGGCGCTTGCGGTTCGGCTGCCGCTGGGGGCGCGCAAGCAGGGACCCAATCTGACGGAATTGTGCGCGATGTCGATCGGCGAAGCCTTCGAGCTGTTCGATGCGCTCGTGTTGACGCCCGTGCAGCACATCATCGCCGAAGAAGTCCTCAAGGAAGTGCGTGCCCGGCTCGCATTCCTGCTGGATGTGGGTCTGCACTATCTGTCGCTGGAGAGAACGGCGCCGTCTCTGAGCGGCGGCGAGCTGCAGCGCATTCGCCTCGCCGGACAGATCGGTTCCGGGCTCGTCGGCGTGATGTACGTTCTGGACGAGCCGTCGATCGGTCTGCACGCGCGCGACAACAGGCGCCTTCTGGAAAGCCTGCTGCGATTGCGCGACATGGGGAATACGGTCATCGTCGTCGAGCACGATGAAGAAACGATGCGCGCGGCGGATCACATTGTCGATTTTGGTCCGGGCCCCGGCGTTCGCGGCGGCATGATCGTGGCCGAAGGAACCTACGACCAGATTACGGCGAATAAGGACTCGCTGACGGGCCAGTATCTGACGGGAAAGCGAGAAATCGAGATTCCGGTTCGACGACCTGTTGAACGATTGGTAACGAAGAAGAAGCTGACGCGTAAGAAGTCGGTGCGGAAGACAACCACGAAATCCCGGACGACTGCGCGATCGGCGAAAGTCACGAAGAAGCGCCGATGATGTTCGAAGTTGATCAGGCATTGCCTGACTAAGTTGAATTGCAGAATGGTTCATTGAATCCGTCACGGGGCTATCGCCCGTAACGAACCGGCTATTAGCCGGTTCCACACAATGAATGATTCCCATTACGTACCCAGCAAGAAGAAAGCCCAATCGCCCGATGGCGAAGCGAAAAAAGAAAACCCAGGCCGCACGATTCGAGCCGACGCCGGTCGACGCCAATCCGTGGCTCGTCATTCGCGGCGCTGCGCAGAACAACCTGCGCAACATCGACGTCGAAATTCCCCTCGGTCGATTCGTCTGCGTGACCGGCGTTTCCGGCAGCGGTAAAAGCTCGCTCGTCAACGACATCCTTCGCGAAGCGCTGGCCCGCGATCTCAACGGCGCGGAAACGGCTCGTCCCGGAAGACACCATTCCATCGAGGGCCTGCACAATCTCGATAAAGTCATCGACATCGATCAGTCGCCGATCGGTCGGACACCGCGAAGCAATCCGGCGACGTATATCAAGCTGTTCGATGAAATCCGCGCGCTGTTCGCCAAGCTGCCTGACAGCAAAGTGCGCGGCTACGCACCCGCGCGATTCAGCTTTAACGTGGCGACGGGCGAGAAGGGCGGCGGTCGATGCGAAGCCTGTGAAGGCAACGGTCAGAATCGCATCCAGATGGACTTCCTGGCGGACGTGTGGACGACGTGTCCTGTCTGCGAGGGGCGGCGATTCAATCACGAGACGCTGCAGGTTCACTATCGCGGCAAGAATATTCACGACGTGCTCGACATGGATGTGCAGGAAGCGCTCGAGCATTTCGACGCGATTCCGAAGGTCCGCAACATGCTCGACACGCTGCACGCAGTCGGGCTCGACTATCTCAAGCTGGGCCAGGCGAGCACGACGCTCTCCGGCGGCGAAGCGCAACGCATCAAGCTCGCAAAGGAACTCGTCAAGCGCAGCACGGGGCGAACGCTTTATCTGCTCGACGAACCGACGACGGGATTGCATTTCGAAGATATCCGCCGATTGCTGGCCGTCTTGCATGGCTTTGTCGATGCGAAGAATTCCGTGGTCGTGATCGAACACAACATGGACGTGATAAAGACGTCCGACTGGATCATCGACATGGGGCCCGAGGGCGGCAGTGGCGGCGGGGAAGTTGTCGCCACGGGAACGCCCGAGGAAATCGCCGCCAACATGAAATCGCATACGGGCGAATCGCTGCGAGAGTTGTTTGGTTTGAAAAGCGGTAAAGCCGCTTCGGGAAGGAAACAGCAGACTGGGCGGTCGGCCTCGTCCGGCGGTGTTCTGTCACCCAATCACCCAATCACCAGATCGCCAATTGACAATGATCTCCTCGTCGTCGGCGCCCGGGAACACAACCTGAAAGATCTCACGGTCCGTGTGCCGCGCGGCAAGATGACGGTCTGTTCCGGCGTTTCCGGCAGCGGCAAGTCCAGCTTCGCGATGGATACGGTCTATGTCGAAGGCCAGCGCCGCTATGTCGAATCGCTCTCGTCGTACGCGCGCCAGTTCCTCGGTCAGTTTCAAAAGCCGAAGGTAGATCACGTGTACGGCCTTTCGCCGGCGATCGCCATCGAACAGAAGGCCGCCAGCAACAGTCCGCGATCGACAGTCGGCACTGTGACGGAAATCTACGACTACATGCGCGTCCTATGGGCCCGCATCGGTACGCCATACTGTCCCAATTGCGACATCGCGATTGGGACGCAGTCCAGCGAGGAGATCATCGACAAGGTGCTCTCATTGCCGAACGGATCGAAGGTGCTGCTCTGTGCGCCTGTCGAGCCTGTACAGGGCGAGAAGTGGGAGGCGATGCTCAATCGTTACGCGGCGCAGGGATACGTCCGCGCCCGCATCGATGGCGACGTGCATTCGCTGGATGCGCGACCGAGCATTGATGCGCGACGCAAACACGTCGTGGAACTCGTCGTCGATCGGGCCGTCGTTCGCGCGGATCGACGGGGCCGTCTCGCCGATTCCGTCGAGCACTGTCTGACGATTGGCAAGGGCGTGCTCGTGTTAATCGCACTGGATGACGACAGCAAGGAAGCGTCGATCGATCGTTTCTCGCAGCATCTGGCGTGCGACAAGTGTCAATCGAGTTACGACAACCTGACGCCGCACAATTTCAGCTTCAACGCCCGCGTCGGCTGGTGCAGCGCGTGTGAAGGGCTGGGCGTCCAGCGCGGTACGAGTGCCGAAGCGATTCTCGCCGATCCGTCGAAGTCCATCTTGTCGGGGGGCGTCGCGGGTTGGGACAACGCTGAGTCGAATCCGCTCTTGCTGGCAACGCTGACGGCGCTCGCCGACGCGATCGGATTCGATGCCAATCTGCCATTGGCGGATCTGGACGCGGACCTGCGCCGCAAACTGCTGTTCGGCCTAGGCGAAACCTGGATACAGGCGAATGTGTCGGCGTCGAAGGGCAAGAAGAAGAGCGGCGGGGCGACGTTTCGCTTCCAATGGAAGGGCTTCTTCCCCGCCATCGACGAGGCAACGCGCAACAGCTGGCAGTATCGCCAGCGTCTTAAGGACCTCGTGACGGATGTCGCCTGCCGCCAATGCAAGGGGGCGCGTGTCAATCCGCAGGCGGCGGCCGTGCGATTCGGCGACAGGCCCATCGGCGATGTATGCGACATGCCGCTCGCCGATGCGACGGCGTTCTTCAAAAAGGTCAAGCTGTCGCAACGCGACGGTCGCATCGCCGGGGAACTGCTCCACGAGATCAAGTCGCGCCTGCGCTTCCTGGTCGACGTCGGGCTCGGC
>JAJDEC010000593.1 GCA_029259995.1 Phycisphaerae bacterium | reverse complement strand
AGGAAATGAGAAAGCCGGCAATCGGACTCGAACCGATGACCTGCGGTTTACAAAACCGCTGCTCTACCAACTGAGCTATGCCGGCGTCGGAAGTCGCCGCTTCCGGGGCTACGAGATTGTACTGAATTGTCTTCAAGTCGTCCTCCACGCGAGTGTTATTTTCAGGACTCCGATTCTCGCCTGAATGCCCGGGGCCCATTCGTCGCCGGATTCCCGGTGCGCCCCTCCCCATCAGCGACATCGCATGGGCCGATTTTCACTGCCGGGACGCCGATCCGGGGGGATTGACGAGTCGAGATGCGTCGGAACCTGAACTCGGCCCTCGAATCCGGCAAGATTGGCGCAACTTCTGATCGGACGGGGCAAGCATCGAATGTGTCAGTTTTACCTAGTCCAGATGCAGCGGTATTAGTGTTCACCCGCCCCAATCTGACCGAAAATCTACAGTAGCTGGTTTCGCATCTGTTCCATCTCGCATTGATTGAGATCGCCTGGGAGTTTGAACGCATGGTCGGGCTGATTCACAAGATTCTGTTCGGGATGATCGACAACGTGGCGGGCGAGACGGCGATTGCCGCGATCCGCCAAGGCGCGCAAATCCCAAACGAGCGCGAATTCCGCATTGATGAAAACTACGACGACACGGAGTTTCAGAAACTACTCGCAAAGACATGCGAATCACTTGGGCTGTCACAGGATCAGGCGGAGACGGCGTTTGCAACCGCGTTCTACAATGACTCGGTCCAGCGATGGCCGACGTGGTTTCGTATTTCAAAAAACGCACGTGAGTTTCTCAAGCGACAACCCGCCATTCACAACGGATTCGCCACGGGGGTTTCCGATCCGGAGGCGCGCAAAGCGATCCGCGACAAATTTACGCTCAAGGAAGAAGACGATCGACTTATCGTTCACTATAAGTCGCCGAACAATCTCTGCGGGGTCTACATCAAGCTGGCCGAACTGATTCTTCAGCACTATGAGGAATCCGCCACGATCGAGCAGAAGACCTGTTCGCGACGCGGCGACGAAGCCTGCGAAATTCACATTGTCTGGTAACCCCAAGAAGCACGACCTTGACTCAACTGTCATCTGATCAACATGCCGATCCACTCCGAACCGCTATCGAAGCGATTGCCGATCAGCTATGCCCGGCCGTCGACGGTACGTTTGATTTTCGCGTCAAAGTTGCGGCCTCCGATCCGAGCGTCGAGAAGCTCCAGATGCTCGTCAATTTCGTGCTCGATGCCGCGCGCCGATCGATTGACGAACATCGGTTGCTGAATAACGACCTCAATCTCGCGATGAAGCAGGTTGCAGACAGCTGCGCACTGGCGGAACAGGCGAATCGCACGAAGTCCGAATTTCTTGCGAATATGAGTCACGAATTGCGAACCCCGCTGACAGCCATTCTCGGGTTCAGCGCATCACTTCGTGACGAGTGCGGCCCCGAACAGCAATCAACGCTCGATATCATCCATCGCAACGGAGAGCACCTCCTGCAGATCATCAACGACATCCTCGACCTTTCGAAAGTCGAATCGGGTTGCATCCAGGCGATCGAACATGAATGCGATCCCGTCGAGATGATCGACGACATTTTCCTGATTCTGACACCGCCCCGGAAAGAAACAGGCGTCGAGTTTCGCCGCGAATTCAAGACGAGGGTTCCGCGAGTCATCTCTACGGATCCACTTCGATTTCGACAGATTCTGACCAATCTCATCAACAACGCGATCAAGTTCACGAGTCAGGGACAGATCATCGCGGAGATTTCCTATCATCCGGCGCCGCGCGACATGCTGTCCATCGAAATCGTGGACACGGGCATCGGTATCTCGGCGGAACACCTGAAGACGCTCTTCAGGCCGTTTTCGCAGGCGGACGCTTCAACGTCCCGAATCTTCGGCGGTACGGGGCTTGGACTCGTCATCAGCCGACGGCTCGCGGAACTACTCGGCGGCGGCGTCGAAATCGTCGAATCCACGCCCGGCAAAGGCACCAGAATTCGCTGCGAAATCTCGGCAAATACACGCGGCATGATCGAATTGATCATGCCTGCTCCCGACCGCAAGGGCGTTCGAGCAAGCCCCGAAGTTGCGAATCGTGCCGACGCGGCGATGCTTAAGAGCCTCAACATCCTCCTGGCCGAGGACGGCGTCGACAATCGCCGGCTAATCCGCCGAATACTGACGACAAAGGGCGCGAACGTCACTGTTGCCGAAAATGGTCAGATCGCCATCGACCTGGCCGTCATCGCGAACGAGAAGAAACAACCCTTCGACATCATCCTGATGGACATGCAGATGCCGTTGGTCGACGGTTACGAAGCCACTGCGAAACTGCGATCCATGCAGATCGACACGCCCATCATCGCACTGACAGCAAATGCGATGACCGGCGATCGAGAAAATTGCATTGATGCAGGTTGCGACGACTACACAACCAAGCCTGTCAAGACAAACGAGCTGTTCGAGAAAATCACGCGACTGACGCGCGTTTCGATTCCAACGCCGTAGGCAAACATCGGATCGCCCGTTGATTCCAATCGCCCGCCCCACGCCGTTGATCGGCGGTTGGTTTCGCCTTCCCGGCATGCCCCGCCGCAGAATCGCCGCTCCGAAAACCCAAGGCCTCAGGAATCTCCGAAATCGATGACATTCCTGCGATTTGCATACCTGCCGCCGTCGGATCGCCGGGATTGAATCAACGTGGCAATTCCGCCTACAATAGACATTCAGGGTA
>JAJDEC010000592.1 GCA_029259995.1 Phycisphaerae bacterium | reverse complement strand
AGCCCGTCGATATACTCCGGCCCGCGAGACGTCGACGCTAATTCGGGATCCACGACGAATGCACTACAAATTCCATTGGGATATACCGACCGACCAGGGCGACAAGGAGCTCGTGCTCCACATGTCGTCTCTCTCCGGCTGGCTCGGCCGCAAGACGCTGACGCTCGGCGGACAGCAGCTCTATCGCCGCGGCATTTTCGCGGGCATCAATCATAGAATCCACGTCGATGGTTCGCCGGCAAAGGGACAATTTCACCTGAAAGCGTCGCGAGCCGGCCCCGACAACGAATGGCGGCCGACGCTCTACGCTGCCGGCGTTCCGATGACTGAGAAGCTCGGCACAAAGCCGCCGCACAATCCGACTCGTCCATTCGGCCTCGGTATGACCGTCGGTCTCACCTATTTGCTCATCTTTATCCTCGCCATCATGTTCATCCCGATTGAGAACATGCTCGAAGCGGCGAATTCGCAGACCGATTCGCGCGTCTTCATTCTCAAAGTCGAGGATGACTCTCCGCCCGCAGCATTCCGGCAGACCGGCACAAGGCTCCCGGAAGCCAGGATCGGTCAACTCTATATCGCGCAACTCAGCGCCGATGGCGGCAAAGCGCCGCTGATGTGGCGCCGCAAGAGCGGTCGTATTCCGCCCGGCCTGACGATTGACGACCAGACCGGCAGGATCGAAGGAACACCCATCGAATCGGGCGATTACCCCCTGACGATTCGCGCCGTTGACGCGGACGGCAATGATGCGAGATACAGCTACGTGGTTCGCGTCGTCACGCCCGACGAGCCTGCTCCGAGAATCACAACGGATCACCTACAGCCGGCGATCGTCGGCGAGCCCTATTCGATGCCGCTTGCGGCAGAAGGCGGGAAGCCGCCCTATCGCTGGATCTGCAACAGCCGAAAGCTGCCGAACGGCCTCAAGCTGAAGCAAGTCGATTCGGCAGACGGCGACGCCGAAGACCCGCTCCGTGAATGGCAGATCACGGGCACGCCGACACCGCAGAAACCTCGCAATCCGAACGATCCGCCCGAATCCATCGCCGGCCCCTATTCCATTCGCCTGCGCGTTAACGACGACGCCTATCATGCGCGAAACGATACGAGCCCCTGGTTCCTGCCGATCGGCGTCACAGTCGTATGCATGCTCGGGTTCTGGTCGATGTTCCGCGCCGCCGTCATCGCATTTGCCGTCGCCATCGTGCTCGAAATCATCTTGCATGCAACGGGCCTCTTCCCCGTCAGCTTAATGGCCATCGGATTTCAAACGATCATTCTACTGGTCGGCTTCGCCAACTACCGCCATATGCGCTGACGCGCGCACAGTGCTTGGGAACGAATCGGCATGACGTCACAGACGAGTCCATCGCAAGACAAGAAGGCCACGCTCGAACACCCGCCGGGGTTTCGCGCCCGCCGAGGCCAGAACTGGTTCATGCTCGGTCTGATGTACGCGTCGTATTACACGTGCCGCTACAACATCTCCGTCGTCGCGCCAAACATCATCAAACAATTCGGCTTCAGCAACGCCGAATTCGGGATGATCAACACGGCCAGGCACTGGGCCTACGCCGTCGGTCAATTCGTCAACGGCCTGTTCACGGATAAGATCGGCGGCAAGCAGGCCATGGCGCTCGGCGCCGTCCTTACAATTATTCTGAACATCCTCTTCGGCATCGCCTCCACAACGGGCTCCGCCAGCGTGCTGATCTTCTTCTGTCTGATTCGCGCATCAGACGGCTATGCACAGTCATTCGGCGCCCCCGGTATGATCAAAGTGAACACGGGCTGGTTCACCCGCGCCGAGCGCGGTCGATTTGCAGGCGTGTTCGGCCTCATGATTCAGATGGGCCAGATTGCCATCTTCACACTCGGCCCCTGGTTACTCACGGCCCATGTCATCATGCTCGCCGGAAGAGAATGGGTCATCGGCGGAAGCTGGCAGACGCTGTTTTACATTCCGCCGATCTTCGTCGGCCTCGTCGTCATCCTGATGTACCTCGTCGTGAAGAACAATCCGGAAGAAGCCGGCTACGAAATCGATCACGACGAACGCGAGGCCGCCCAGGACGGCGAACACGAAGAGGACCTTCCGCTTAGATTCGTCCTCAAGACGATCCTCAGCAAGCCGATGGTCTGGATCACGGCGAGCGCTTACTTCTGCACCGGCTTCGTCCGCACGGCCCAATACGACTGGTGGGTCGTGTACTTCGATCAGGAGTGGGGACTCGACATCAAGACGTCGACGCTTGTGATCATCACGGGCGCGCTGCTTCCGCTTTGCGGCTTCATTGGATCGATCAGCTCAGGATACATCTCAGACACGCTCTTCAAGGGCAAACGCGCTCCCGTCGCGATGGGGCTATACGCGATCGAATCGGCCGTCATTCTTCTCGCCGCCATCCTGTTGAACAATCCGGACATCGCCTCCCCGGGACTTGCATCCGTCCTGATGCTGATGATCGCGTTGACATGCAACTCGACGCATTCGATTCTCGGTACCGCCGCCGCCATGGACCTGGGCGGCCGAAAAATGGCCGGCTTCGCCGCGGGTGTAATCGACTCGTTCCAGTATTTCGGCGCAGGCATCGCCGGCTACGCCCTCGGCCAGTTGCTTGACTACACGATCAAGGATACGGACATCGGCTGGAACGCATGGTACTTCTCCATGCTCCCCTTCAGTCTCGCCGGCATGATCCTCATGGGCGTCATCTGGTGGCGAACGCGCGGCAAGGACGTCGTCGGCGGTTAGGCCGCAACCCCAAACCCGTTACTCCGCGCGTGCCATGCTCCCCCTCCAAGGGGAGCATGGCACGAGAGACATTCGCCTGTTCGACAAACAAATTCCTTTCCAGCGGCGACACGCAATCCCCCGCCGCACACGACTGAACGCGCAAGCCCGGATCACGAAGTTGCCAGGATACCAGCCGCTTTCCGCGCAGTGCATGACGACTCCAAGACGTTACACTCTCCGCATGCCACGCCCCCTGCCGATCCGCTGCTGCGAAATCCACTCGCTCGCCATCCCCATGCGCCGAAAAGTGGGACACGCCGCCGCCGAGCGCGTCTGCAGCGAACCCATCATTTTCAGCATCGAACTACACGACGGTACGATCGGCTACGGCGAAACCCATCCCCGCGAGTACGTCTCCGGCGAATCATCCTCAGACGTGCTGAATTCAATTCGCAAAGTCTTCCTTCCGCTGCTCATCGACATGCGTCCCGCCAATTTCGGCGAGGCGATTGAAGCTGCTGCCTCCCTTCCAACCATTGACGACAACGGGCGACCGATCACGGCCGCCCGCGCCGCCGTGGAAATCGCGCTCTTCGACGCCTACAGCCGCGCGTTCGAGCGCACCCTCGAGAGCATCGCGGGCTACCTGGAAGAGCGCGGCTTCGAGCCGCCGGGAAGTCGCGAAACCTGTCGTTACACGATCGTGCTCCCATCCGGTCCCCCCGGAAAGTCGGCGCGACTCGCTAGCTTTTGCCGTTGGGCGCGAATCCCGAATTACAAAGTCAAAGTTGGCGACGATGATGACGACGCCAGACTTCGCGCCGTCTGCAACGTGATTTGGAGTCCGCTGCAGCGCGGCACGGCGACGCTGACGATCGACGCCAACATGGCGTGGGACGTGGACACGGCCAGGAAAAAGCTCCACGGCTGGAGCGATCTGCCGATTCAATGCGTTGAACAACCCCTGCCGAAGATTGCGGCCGAACACTGGGGCCGCCTTGCCGACGAATCCCCATTCCCGCTCATGCCCGACGAATCGCTCATCACAATGATCGACGCCGAAGCCCTCCTGGAAGCCGGCGGCGCCGGATGGTTCAATATTCGGCTCAGCAAGAATGGCGGCATCATTCCGGCCCTCAAGCTGGCAATCCTGGCACAGCGACACGGCCTGCCCATCCAACTGGGTTGCATGGTCGGCGAAACGAGCATCCTGTCCGCCGCGGCCCGTTGGTTCATCCAAATGACGCCGAACGTTCGGCGCGTTGAAGGCAGCTTCGGCCGCCTCCTCCTCAGCGGCGATGTCGTCAGGCGAAGCCTCCGATTCGGCATCGGCGGCCGCTGGCGGCCGATGCGCGGCTTCGGTCTGGGGATTCGCGTCGAAAAGGACGAATTGGCGCGGTACGGCGTCATCGAGCCTGAGACGCACCGATTCTGAATTCCTTGACATCGCGGAATCGTCCGAGAAACCGCCGGACCGAGTTGATTCAGCATCTACCGATCGAGGTCCCGAATCTCCGTTTCTTTCGGTCCTGATTGATTTTATGTGCTGCCGCGACATAGGCTTGATATGGACGGAACGGGCCGGTCGACCTTGCCTTGCGGCGTGAAGGGTCGACGACGGTTTCAACAATCGGCCCGAATCCTGACATCGAAGCGTATGCTGGTTGCCTGTCCTGCAGTTGCCCGGCAAAATGCCTCGGCAATTTCTGCGCCGGGTTCCGGCGTACTGAAATCGACACGGACCAACGAAATCAGCCGCAAAGAGGGCGCGCAGCATGGCCGCGGATCCCGCACCAGCGGAAACAAAGAAGTCGGGCTCAGCCGCCGGTACGCAGATCGGCCGCCGCGCCGTCGACGCGCGACTCGCGACGCCGGATGAAGTGCAGGCGTGTATCAAGAAACAGGAAGAACTTGCCGGCGAGGGCAAGCATTACGATCTCGGCAGGATCATGGTCAAAGTCGGCGTCATCACGGCGTCGCAACTCAAGCGCCTGACGCATCCTTCTCCAGACGACTCACTTGCCCCGTCTGTTCAGCAGATTCCCGGCTTCAAGATCATGCAGAAAATCGGCGCCGGCGCCATGGCCAGTGTCTACAAGGCGCGCCAGCTCTCGCTGGATCGAATCGTCGCCATCAAGATTCTCCCCAAGCGCCTCAGTGAGGACGCCGAGTTCGTCGACCGCTTCTATAAGGAAGGCCAGGCCGCGGCGCGCATGAATCACAACAACATCGTTCAGGCGATCGACGTCGGCGAGTACGGCGGCTACCACTATTTCGTTATGGAGTTCGTCGACGGTGATACAGTCTATGATCATCTCGTCAAGAACAAGACGTATGCCGAAAAAGAAGGCCTGAGCATCGCGATCCAGATCGCCGAGGCGCTCGAGCATGCCCACAAACGCGGCCTCATCCATCGCGACGTCAAACCCAAGAATATCATGATCACGAAAGACGGCTCGGCAAAGCTGGCCGACATGGGGCTCGCCCGACAGGCGGACGACGTCGCCGCGGCCGAAGCGGAAAAGGGCCGCGCTTTTGGAACGCCATACTACATCTCGCCGGAACAGATTCGCGGCGTGATGGATGTGGACTTCCGCGCAGACATTTACTCGCTCGGCGGCACAATCTATCACATGCTCACGGGGCGCGTTCCGTTTGAGGGACCGACGCCGACGGCGATCATGCAGAAACACCTGAAGCAGCCGCTGGTCCCGCCGGATCACATCAACAAGTCGATCTCGACGGGCCTGGCGGAAGTCGTCGAACGGATGCTCGCAAAGAATCGCGACCAGCGTTACGGCTCCACGACAGACCTGCTCGTCGATCTTGAGCGCGTACGCGACGGCAAGCCCCCGATGGAAGCGCGGACAAAACTGCGCGACGGCCTTCTGGAGGATCTTGCCGACGGCGCCGATGCAGACGATTACGGCTCGACGATGCATCCGGCCCAGACACGTCACCACACGCAGCCGTCCGCGCCCGCCTATCCGACATGGCTCGCCGCCGTCGCCGGGATCGAGTTCATCGCCATCGTGATGCTCATCCTTATCATCGCATTCGCAAAATAGACACCTGTGTTTATTTCACAGGCGCAACAATTGCGCATCGCAATTCGCTACGAATAAACCAGTACCCATCGTCCTAACACAGGCTCGCACTCCAGAAATTTTTTGTTCGCACACACATTTTTGGCTTGGCATTCTGGCCTTCCGTGATAGGATTCGTGAGCCGCAATTTTTCAGGGAGGCCAAGGACTTTCTAGGGCAAGGATGCCCGACTCGAATTCACCCGTCATCTAAAGCATCACGCTGACCGGTCGGCCTTCGAACGTTTGTAGGAACGTTCGCATGCCGAGTGCATGCGCGTTCCGTGAGAACAACGGAGTGTTCCACGATGGCGAAACCGACCAAAGAAGTTGTAGCGCTATGGAAAGAATACCTGGGGACCGGTCATCCGATCGCGCTGCGAAATCGCCTGGTTGAGCACTATCGCCCTATCGTCCACATGCTTGCCGCCCGCCTCGCGCAAAAGCTTCCAGCACAAGTCAGCTACGACGAAATCTGCTCCGCCGGCTACGACGGACTGATGGAAGCAGTGCAAGCCTACGACCCTTGCCACAAAGCCAAATTTGAAACCTTCTGCCAGCAGCGCATTCATGGCGCCGTCATGGACTGGCTCCGAACGCTCGACGGGCAATCACGCACGGTCCGAAGCTTCGAGAAGCAGCGGATGAAGCAGAAGGAACTCCTCGATTCCTCGCTCGGCCGACCGCCGACAGAAGAGGAGATCGCCCGAAAGATGGACATGACGCGAGAACGCTACTCCGAACTCTCGCGCCTGTCGCGACTCGGACACGAAGTCCACTTGTCCGCCGTACAGAATGACGACGACGGCCAGCATCGCGGATCCCCCGGCGGATGGGACATCGCCGACGCCGCCGCCGTGGACCCCTCGCAACGCGTCAGCCGGCAGATGCTGACCGACTTCATCACGAAGGGCCTCAACCACGAAGAGCGACTCGTGCTCGTCCTCTACTACACAGAAGGCCTCACCATGGCCGAGATTGGTTTGGTCCTCGACCTCTCCGAATCCCGCGTCAGCCAGATTCACAAGGATGTGATCGGACGACTCCGACGCCGCTTCAAGGAAGAAGCAACGGAAATGGTCGCCTGAACTGGCCAACCGCCCCCTGATTCGACGCGAGAATCCATAGTCCGCGCTGTCGAACAGGCTATTAGCCTGTTCAAGTCGCCTCGACGGAATCTTCGTCGGCATGCGGCTCAGTGTGCGAGCCAAATCGGGGGCGTCATCGCCCCGACAAATCCCCGCCGCATTCCACCGGGCGCTCGCCTTGTGCAACTGGGTGCTTGCAAGAAGTTATCCGGAAATTCGACAATCAGAATCGCAGAATAAGCGACTGAGTACTCACGCGCATTCACAAGGGATTTTCGCTCCGAAGGAGCAACGGGTCGTAGCCACGGGTGAAGTGAAACCGCGAAGCGGTGAAACGGAACCCGTGGTTACGATCCGCTTTTTAGTTTCCGCCCAGAAGGGGCGGAGCAATTTCCGGACAGCCTCCGTTGCTCGCATACGCAGGGATGCGGGGCAATGCCGTGGATACAGGCCCGCCACGTCACCTACGAAGCGACAAGCCCCCTCCCAACCCAATCCACATGACGCACGCCAAACACGGCCATAGAATAATCTCTTGGGAGTTGCCGGCCGTTGAAGTCCACGTCATCCATCCGCATCATTCACGAACACGAACTCGATCGATCCGCGACAAGATTCGTCGCCGCGCTGTGTTTCATGGAGTTCTACACCTCGTTCGTCTGCTACGGCGTGACCATCTGGAACACGAACGGGAATTTCTATAGCGGCCCATTGAGTCTTCCGCTCGTTGATGAGCGAATACTCATTCCCCTGCTCGCGAGCACAGCGTTCATCTACCTCTGCGGTCGCGGCCTCTGGCGAGACGGGCACGACGTATCGCGATGGCTGTGCGTCGGCATCTTCGGTTTGTTCTCCGTCATGCTGCTCGAAGCGACCGTGGCCGCAACGGATGGCATGATTCTCGATTTCAACGCCTCGTCCGACAGGCCCGGGAATGTGCTTGATGCGATGACACCTCAATCACTCCTGGCAGGAACGCAGGCCGCATTCTTCCACTTCCCGCTGTTTATCACGCTGATCGTCCTCTGGCTCGTGACAAGACTCAACAGCCGATGGCATAAGAACGACAAGGCGCTTTGGACGTATTGCGCCGCGGCATACAGCCTCGCATGGGTCATAGCGGCGGCGATCGAAACGAGCCTGGCGAGGATGACCTTCGACCCCGCGATGCCGGATTTCACCAACGTCACTGGCAGTCAATACGCCATTGGTATCGTTGACGTCGCGCTACTCATGTCGACGGCGATCTTCCTCCTTCGCGGTTCTCGCTTCGCCCGATCGACCGCCTTGATGATGGCAACCGTCAACACCGTGGCTGTCGTCACAAACTGGTTCATCCTCGCGTGGCTGGTCAACATCTCAATAGACGCCTTGATGTACCGCATCCCGTTCGCAACATCCGTCGAGCAGCCGCATGCGTGGACCAAACACGACTTCATGTGGCTGTTCGTCCTGCCCGCTTTTTACGTTCTGCCATGGCTGCTCATCGCCGGATATGCCTGGCGCGTTCCGATGCGCAAGCCGCCCGACGACGGCACGCCGTTTCCCCGGCGCTACTGTGCGAAATGCCTTTACAGCTTGTACGGCAACAAGTCCGACCGCTGCCCGGAATGCGGCTGCCTACTGACTGAAGACCATTCGTTCGCTGGGCCGCGAATCCTTGCGCGCACTCACTCTCCAAGGAACTCCGTTCCGAACATGCTCAAAGCACAGTCGCGTCGTGACAAATCGCGTGAACCATGACAAACACCGTCAGCCGACCTACCGCCCCTTCGGCACATGCTGATCGACCAGAATCGTGTTCCCGTCCGGATCGACGATCACGAAACTCGCCGGTCCGTCCGACGCCGCGTCCGCTTCCGTCACCGGCGTGATTCCGCGCTTCTTCAGCATTGCCTGCAGATCGCGCACATCGTCGAACTGCGTCAGCGTTTCCTTCTTGGAATTCCAGCCCGGATTGAATGTCAGGATGTTCTTGTCGAACATCCCCTGGAAAAGACCGATCGTCGTCGTGCCGTTCTGCATGATCACGAAGTTCTGTTCCATCTTGCCGAAGACCTGCTGGAAGTCGAGCTTCTCATAAAACGCCTTCGAGGCCTTGAGGTCCTTCACAGCCAGGCTGACCGAGAAATTACCGAATGACATTCCGCCCTCACGCATGGGTTTCCTTTCTCCCTTCTTCTTACCGTTTTTTTCCTCTGGTGCTGCAAACACGCGGCTCAACGGATCCGTCGGCTTCAGCCTTGTCTGACCATCGTTCGCTTCCGGTGCAGCAGACCGGCCGCCGAATCCCATTGCAGAAATCCCGAACAGGGCGCAACCGATAACGGCAGTGATTTTCAACTTCTTCATGTAAACCTCCCTTGGCGGACGCGACGTCCGCTTGGTACTGATATATCCAATCGTCTAGAATCGTGGTCAATCCACCGATCGGATTATGACTTGAAGACGAATCCATCGCTTGACAATTCTTGCGAATCTCGACTTGCACGAGGTGAAACTTGGCGGCCGAACCGATACAGGCGGACTACATCGAACGCACCAACGCGGCGATCGACTACATCGTTCGTAACCTGGATGCTGAACTGAAGCTGGAGAATATCGCGCAAGTCGCCTGCTTCTCGCCCTTTCACTTCCATCGCGTGTTTCGATCACTGCTTGGCGAGACGCTGCAACAATTCGTCAAACGCCTGCGTCTGGAGCGAGCCCTGTATCTGATGTCACACGCCCCCGGCCGCTCGCTGACCGACATCGCCCTCGACTGCGGCTTCTCGTCGTCAAGCGACTTCTCGCGCAGCTTCAAGACACGATATGGCACAGCCCCCAGCGAGTTCGACATCGATCAGTACCGCGCAACGAAGCGAAAGGATTTCGAGGCCGCGATGGCCAGCTACGAGAACGGCCCGAGCCTGCCGCGCCTGCCGGCCGGCGAAAATCCGGACAACTTCGAAGCAACGATTCGCACGCTGCCGGCGCGGACCGTCGCCTACATCCGCGCGCTCAATCCGTTTGATCCCGACTCGGGCGCCGTCCTCAATGCCGTCCATCGCCTGATGGCCTGGGCCGACGAGCGCGGCCTTGGTAACAACCCATGGCTCGGATACATGTGGGAGGATCCGGAGATCGTCGCGCTCGAAGATTGCCGATATGACGTCGCCGTCGTGATCGACGAAAGCACGTTCGACTTCAAACCCGAGGGAGAGATTGGTCGCTACCGATTCCCGCCGATGCGAGTCGCTGACATCCCCATTCGCGGCGACATCCAGATGGAACAACGCGCCATCGACTGGATGTACGGCACCTGGCTCCCCCGAAGCGGCTACATCCCCGACGACCAACCCGCCTTCGAAGCCTGGCACGGCCGACCGTTTGTGCATGGATATGAATACTTCGAGCTGAGCATGCACTTGCCCGTCAAACGCGCGTGACGCTGGTGCGAGCGACGCAGGTCGGGTCATCGACCCGACATCGCCGGAGCTAAATCCCAAACGTATAAAAAATCGCCGTAAACACAACGTCCGCTGAGATCAGCGCCACGATCGACTTCACCACCGTATTCGTCGTCGCCAGGCCGACGCCCTCCGCCCCGCCGCGCGCGTTCAGCCCCTCATACGCCGCAATGATGAGGATCATCAACCCGAAGACGGCTGCCTTGACAATGCCGCTGACGAAATCCGACGGAAAGACCGACGCCTGCGTGTAACTCATGTACGTCGTCGCCGGCACGTCGAGGATGAAATTCGCCGTGATCAATCCGCCCATGACGCCAACTGCATCCGCAACGACGGTCAGTAAGGCGAGCATCATCACGGTCGCAACCAGTCTCGGCACAACGAGAAATCGAATCGGGTTCAGCGCGATGGCGCGCAGCGCCTTGATCTCCTCGCCTTCGACCATCGTGCCGAGTTCGGCCGCAATGCTCGCCCCCGCAAATCCGGAGAACACCACGCCCGTCAACAGCGCCCCGAGCTCGCGGAACATTGCAATCGCGACGATGTCGGCCACGCGCTCGAGCTGACCGTAACTGCGCAGCACGGGCGCCATCTGAAGCGCGAGAATAATTCCGATAAACGTCTGAACCAGAATGACGATGGGAATGCTTCGAATGCCGACGCGAACCATCTGGGCGCTGAAATGATGACGGGCCACACGAGCGTCCCGTTGATAGATGCCCCGAATCGCCCATCGAAGCGCATCAAACAGCAGGTAGACCGAGCCGCCGAAAAACCGGACGATGCTCGCGCCGGATTCGACGCGATTGAGCGTAAATCGCCCGACGCCGCGAATGGCTCGCTCGAAGAGACTGCTCTTGGGGATCGACTTGGAAGTCATGGAAATTCCGACGCTCACTGCGCCGTGACGAAATCCGGCGGCGGCTAGAACGCACTCGCCTCATCTTCCGTCGCACAGATGTTGAAGAACCGATCGAGCTTTGTGATTTCGAATACGCTCCGCACACGATCATTCAATCCGAACAGAACCATCTTGCCCTTGTACGCGCTCACGCGTCGGAAGACTTCAACCAATGTTCCAACACCCGACGAATCGATGTACGGAACGTCGTTCAGATCCAGAATGAACCGCGAAGGGCGTTCGCCCGCCACTTGCACGAGCATGGCATGCAAGTCCGGCGCGTGATGCAGATCGACATCGCCCGACAACGCGACGACGGTCCCACCGGCCGATCGCCTCACCTCTTTCACGATGTTGTTCGTTCCCTCGGCCATTCGTCTCCGAGCCAGGGCAGCGTCATGCGCCGCCGATTGGCAAAAACTGACTTGATTCTCAGGTCCAGTTGAACCCCTGCGAGGCGATTCATGCAGGTCCCCGGCTACTCGCCGGCAGAGTCAGAGCTCGCGTACTTCACCATACGCAGCATCATGCCGCCTTCAGGCGGGCAACTATACTCGGCATCATCCATCATCGCACGAATGATATGGACGCCGAGACCGCCCGGCCGAACGTCATCCAGATCCCGACCGCAGATGGACTCAGGATCGACCTGCTTGCCCTGATCGCGCACAACGACCGAAATGCCCTTTCGACCGTCCGGCGCCGAGACAGGCGCCAGCGTAATCGTCACGGGCTGATCCTGACGACCCTCGTAGCCGTGCTTGATCACGTTGGCCAGTGCCTCGTCGATCGACAGAACAAGCCCATGGGCGTCCTTCTTCGACAGCCCTTCCTGAATCGCCATTTGGTCGACCGCACCGCGCACGATCGGCAGACTCTTCGGGCTGCTCACGATATTCAGTATCACCGGGTAGTCAGCCTTCATGCCGATCGTGTTACCTCAATCTGCGAATTCAATTCAGGGCGCTGCCAGAACTTCCCCTGACGACGCGTCCGAGTGACTCT
This sequence comes from Phycisphaerae bacterium, assembly GCA_029259995.1. Lineage (GTDB taxonomy): Bacteria > Planctomycetota > Phycisphaerae > UBA1845 > UTPLA1 > ECT2AJA-110-A. The sequence goes on along the minus strand of JAJDEC010000592.1, from coordinate 3,519 downwards.
GCGTCGGAGTCCCTGCTGCGGCAAATCGTTCTTTCACGTAAGCTCGCCAACGACTGACGGCTGTTGCACGCCTCGGCGGCGGCGACGCGTAATCATAATCGAATCGCTCACCTGTAATCTTCTCCAGCGCCATAAACGCGAAGAGACGCACGCCTTCGTCCTCGTCCTCGAGTCGATCGACCAGGAGTGCGACCGCCTTCGGATCACGGCGTTCTCCCGCCTTATATATCGCCCGAATTCGATCTGTCGGCTTGTCGGATTGGATCTCCGACCGATAGGAAGTTCCCGCAGGCTGACAGCCAGCGTCCGATACCAGCATTGCGACCATCGCCAACAAGAGCAGGTGCGAATGCCTAATTCGCTGCCGTCGATTCGATGCCGTCAATTGCACATTCCCACGGGACTCCATGATTCCATCCTAAGACACGTGTGGCCTTGAAACAACGCGCATGTCGGCCGGCACTATTCGTCGGATGAAATCTCAACTCCTTTCCAGAACGCCACATAGCCTTCGAAGGGGCGGGCCTGTTCCGTCGTCGTCTTGGGGTAATGCCACGCCGCGTCAATATTGACTTCTCCATCGACGACGATGTTGTAATACGACGCGATCCCCTTCCACGGACATTCGCTCTGCGTCGAACTCGGTTTGAAGTAGGCCGTCGTGAGACTGCCCGGCGGAAAGTAGTGATTGCCTTCAATGAACTGACAGCTATCACTTTCCGCAAGAACGACACCGTGCCACGTGGCCTTTACCATTGCTTTCACTCCCTGATCGCCGAGTCACCGGCCGGGAACGCGTCCCGATCCGTTCGCCCATCCGCATCCGTCGAATTAAAGCCCGAAACTTCGCGAATCGCAAAGCAGTCTCACACGTGCGTCCCGTCAGAAATGTTTGAGTCCTGCAAACGCGACAACTATGATCCGCCTGAATTGTGCCGCCGCCTCGATTACTGGCACGGCCCAACGCAACCCAGAAGGAGCCCGTCGAATGGCCGAATCGAAAACACTGGACGTCGTCTTCACGGCCCCGCATCCCGACGACCTGGAAATCGGATGCGGCGGAACCATCGCCGCGCTCGTCAAGCAGGGATACAAAGTCGGCATGATCCATCTGACAAACGGTGAGCCGACGCCGTTCGGCGATCCCGAGACGCGAATGAAGGAGATGCGGGCGGCCGCCGACACGCTCGGCGTAAAGGTCTGCGAAATGCTGGGATTGACGAATCGCGTGCTCATGGACGGTCCCGAGCCGCGATTCGCCCTGGCAAGCGTCTTGAGAAAGTACCGACCGCCCGTGCTTGTCGGCATCGCCGGACGAACCGTCGCAGCGTCCCCCGATCACTATCAATCGCAGCTGATTACGGAAGCCACGCGGTTTTACTCCCAATTGACTAAGTGGGATGAACGATTCGGAGGCACGACGCCGCATCCCATCGATCATCTGATCTACCGCCCGATCGCACGTTCCGCGGAATTGCACGTCTTTCCGGCACAATTCGTTGTAGATATTTCGAAAACGATGGACGCAAAAATTGCGGCCATTGGATGCTACAAATCGCAGTTTCCAGACGAACGCCTGGCGCGCGTGGAGCACTACGTCCGTTCACTCGGTGGATATGAAGGCGGCGCGTGCGGCTACGAATACGGCGAATTGTACGCCGTCCCTCGACCGATCGGCGTGAGCGATGCGCTCAGCATGTTTGGGAAATGGCCCGTTCCGTCGATCGTGGATCGGCCGCGATTCTAGCAAAGAGAATAACGTAAGCTATTTAATAGAAAACGCTTACAGTCCCTTGACGTTGACCTGGCGGCCACGTCGGCGCTTTCGAGCGATGATCTTTCGACCGCCGGGGCGTCGCATCCGGGCTCGGAAGCCCTGCTTTCGGGAACGCTTTCGATGACTGATTCGATGTGGATAATGCACGTTGATCGATCCTGCTCAGGTGTCGTTTTTTCCGCTTACCGAGCCCGGCACTATATCCCAACACACAATCCACATCAAGCGACATAATCCGCGCCGCGTGATGGCCATCCGGCATGGGGAGTCTGAATCCCGTTTTTTGTTCGAAATGCGATTTGCAGGCCGTCAGGGCCTTTGCTAGACTTCTCGCCGTTGGAAACACCCCCGGCGGACGGGCCGCCGGTGAACACCCCAATCCCCAAGGAGTCCAGCCCATGGAGGCATACGAACGCCTCAAGCAGCTCGTCGAATCGTGTGCGGATGATATCGCAAAGGCCGAGGGCGGAAACAAAGCCGCCGGCACGCGCGTTCGCAAAGCGATGCAGGACATCAAAAACGCAGCACAGGAAGTCCGGAAAGGCATCCTCGAATCTCGGTCCTCCGAGCACTGAGAAAAACTGACGCTTCAATCTTGGGCCGAGCTGCGCGGAATCTGTGCCGCGCATCGGCCCCATTTATTTCCTTGGGCGGTCACCGTCTCTGACGGCGACGAAACGCCCGTTTCGACACGCCACCGCGAGTCCGCATGCACCTGATGCCGCCCGCATTGCGTTCAATCCCCCATCAGGAGTCCGTGCATGCCCCCAGCCGCCATTATTGAGCCAGCCGAGCTGGATTGTGACAATGTTCTTTACGACCGTGATAGGATCTACGAGCTGTTGCCCCAGCGGCACGAGTTCTCACAGCTCGATGCCATCATTCACATCGACAAGGACGCAAACAAGTTCGCCGCGATTCGAGATATCAAACCGGATGAATGGTGGTGCCGCGGTCACATGCCCCAACAAGCCATCTTTCCCGGCGTCTTGATGGTTGAGGCGGCGGCCCAACTCTCCGCATTCACACAGAAAATCGTGTACGCGGATCATCAGGGCGTTATGGGATTCGGAGGTATCTCCGATGCAAAATTCCGCGACTCTGTTTATCCACCCAGTCGGATTCTTCTTGTCGCGGAAGTCATCGACAAACGCATGCGCCGATACACGTGCGCCGTTCAGGCGTTTGTCGAGGGAAGAATGGCGTTTGAAGGCGAAATCAAAGGCATCGCCCTCAACCTGTAGTCACGCCCCCCTTCCTTCGACGAATTGTGTCCCTCGCTGCCTACGACTTGTATCAACACCCGAACTTAACCGCCGTGTCCTCACGGCGACGTCCGAAGGGCTGGCTGTCGGTTCCCGTATCAAACGGTTTGCTTGGGCAGCGAGACCCGGAATCGGCGATTCTTTCACTTGTCCCGATCCGAACACGCCCTTCGTCAGCGGCGACAGAATTCCCGGCCCATTCGACAAATGATGACCCAGGAATTTCATGGTGAATGAAAGGGTTCATCACGCATTTCCAGGACGACGGCGTATCCCGCTCTGAAAGTTGGATTGTGCGCCGCGAAGAGTCCCGGAACGATCCCTTGAGAATAATTCGTCGTCCCTGAATAACGCTGCATCCCTTCATATTTATTGAGTGAAACTGTCTCAATCGGCTGTTACACTTTGCAAGGAACCCGTGGAGATCGGGTGAAAACCTTGCAATTCAGGGATGGATTCCATGCAGCCCAAACGGCA
>JAJDEC010000591.1 GCA_029259995.1 Phycisphaerae bacterium | reverse complement strand
AATCCCGGAGGGATTCAATGAGAATAGCCCAGCGTTTTGAACGCTCGGAACAATCGGCAACACGACCGGCGTTCGTCCCGCACGGACAGAATGCGGTTTCGTTGGCGGGCTCGCGCCGTCCCTCTGGGACGGAAATAAACTATGTGGCGACTTGTGACCCACCGCTGAAGGCGGTGGGCTATTCTCACTTGATCCCTACGGGATCGTGTTGGACAGACAACCATTCGTCGCGTCGCGCTATGCCTTGCCGGCGGCAGCCGACATCGGCGGAACCGGCGTTCCACGAGATGATTCGCGCGAAACATCCATGGACGGCTTCGATGGCGATTCAACTTTCACGTCCAGCGCATCGGCTGCGCTGACACTCGTCCCATCCCCATATCGCTCAACAACCTGCTCGTCCGTGAATCGCGCCGTCGCAAGCATTTCGTGATACGTCTCCGGAAAGTTGTCCATCCCCTCGACGCCGATCTGTTCCGGCCAGACGCCCTTTTCGTAATACGCAGTACCGAAGAGCCAGTCCCAGATGGACAGGATCGAACCATAGTTCGACAGCTGCCCCTTCGCCTCGACGGAATGATGCCACCAGTGCAACTCGGCGGAATTGAAAATGTAATTCCACTTGCCGATGTGCGTTCGCATGTTGGCGTGATGCCAGAAGCCTTTGAGGATATCCACTGTCGAATAGAGCACGATGACCGACTTGTCACAGTGCATGAAGTGAAACGGCAGCACGATCAGGCCGTACTTGAAAGCCGCCTCGAACAAATGCACGCGGAACGTACTCATGGCGTCCATGTGCGTGACCGTGTGATGAACGCGATGGAAGCGCCACAGGAAGTCCGACTCGTGATGCCATCGATGCATCCAGTAGCGTGCGAAGTCGTTGACGATCAGAAAGACGAGCCCCTGCAGGAGCCACGGCCAGGTCGACATGCCCCCATCGACAAGAACGGGGAACTGCATGATGAGGCAGTAGATGATCATCTTCGTCAGGGCGTACATGACGGGCCCATCGACGATGCTCGCCGTGAAGTCCGCGATGTATCCCTTCCGCCTGGGTCCCGTCTTGTACGCCGGGCAGACGGGCGGATAGATGCGTTCGAGAATGTGGAAAACCGTCAGACCGAAGAAAAACACGATCCCCATCGTCACGACGGACGGGAGCCATTCGACGAAATGCTTGATGTCCAGCAGAACTTGCAAACCCAGAACCTCAATCTGATCACGATCGGCCTTCGACGTACCGAGCGTGATTCCTACTTGAGCGCCACATCATACTTTTCAGCCAGCGCGTCGGACATTCCCGCCTGCGCATCCACATCCCACGGCCGCATGCCGACGATCGAATCCGGATCCAATTCCGACACGATGCATGTCCGCTTGCCATTCGGCGTCATCGGTACACTGTCCACTTTGACAGCCTGCACGCTGACGCCAGCGCCGAAGCGCTCACGGATTACGTTCATGCCGCCCTCAAGCGCCGAGGCCTTGAAGTTGTCCTCGGGCACGTACTCGTACGTCAGCCGATCCGGCGCGTGCTGAATGATGCGCCATTCCTTCACGGGGCTGCCGCCGACTTGATCGAAAATATGATACAGGTAATGTGGCGAAATCAACTCGCCGCTCGGTGTCGGCAGGAAATCGTTGATCCGACCCTGCACACCGTTCATCAGCGGAAACCGGACACCGCACTCACACGTTTCCGTGGACAGCGACGCGACATCCCGAAGGCGATAACGGATCAGCGGCAGCGAATACCCGTGCAGCGTCGTGCAGACGACCTGTCCCGTCTGGCCGCGTGGAACGGGATTGCCATCGGTATCCACGACTTCGACGATCATGCGGTCGACATCCACGTGATAGTTTCCGCGTTTGCATTGCCAGGAGATCGCACCGAGCTCGACGGCGCCATACAGATCGCGCGGCTCCGTCTGGAACGCCTCGCGCATGGCCTGCCGCATCTGCGGCATGAGCGTCGCGCCCGTCGGTGCGAGCAGTTTCAGCGGAAACGTCTCGCCGCGGCGCAGAATTTCCCGCGCCAGCAGATAGAGACCGCCCGTCTGCCCCATCAGGTTGCGCGCCTTGAATTCGTGCAGCGTCCGGATCTGCTGATCGATCGAGTCTTTCGGGAAGATGTGTTTCGTCTTGGCGACTTTGCCGATGAACAGGCCCTTTTTCTTGGAAAGCCAGGTACTCGCCATGGTGACGGAATGATGCCAGGGCCGCGCGCCGTTGAGGAAGAGCGATCGAAGATAGGATCGTCGAACCACGCGCATCTCTCGGATCTGTCTGCGCATCGTGATTGCGCGACCGGATGTGCCACTCGTGCTCATTTCGTCGAGCGTGCTTCGGTCGACTGTCTTATCGAGTGCGTCATCTCCGGCGGCGACGATGGCTTCCTTATCGACCATCGGCAGCTTGTGCAGATCCGCGATCGAGGAAATGTCGTCGGGCGTCACACCGGCTCGCCTCCAGAGATCGCGATAGAGCGGAACATTTTCGTAGGCATGCGCCAACAGCGATCGAAGCTGCCGCTGGCTTTCGGATGCAATTCGCGTCGGATCCTTTCGCGGGCTTCGAAAGAGCAGGTCGATCAGGCTCGGATAAGTATGCTCATGCATGGACATCTGTCTTCTCAATTTCTCATCATGGATGCCATGTGCGAGGCAAACTGCAAACTTCGCTTAGTTGCTGTTGGTGACTTCGGCGCGATCGCGGCGCGCATTCTCCCCGATGCCCGGATAGGCCAGGTATCGCGTCATGTCGACCATCGCGCGGAAATGGCTTGGAAACACAGGGGGCGGCGCTTCCGATTCCTCGACGACGTCGTTGCCTCCGCCTTCGATCTCGAACGCCTTGGCGAGATGACCGTGGGGCATTTGCGGATACTTGTGATGCACGCCATGCGTCGCGATATGAAAACTGGTATACGAAAACGCCCTGCCGATCGCATCATTCGGGATGACGGTTCGGGCGCCGCGCATGGGATCGCCGTTGGGCAGGCCGAGGTGTTCCGTCAGTTTGCGGATCGTCTGCACGATGCCCGTCAGGAATGCGGGAATCAGGTACACTTTGGCAAAGAGAACCCATGCGCCGTTCGCAATCACGAGCCCCCAGATCGCCCCCCAGAACACGGCGATGATGCCGTATTCCATCCAGATACGCCGACGAAACTTCGGATCCTTGATCGGCGAGTCTTTCACGAAAAAGATGCGACCGTAAATGTACGCGCCGACCCAGACGCCGAAAAAAATATCGAAGAACAGGAAGATGCGACGGAACCTGAGCGACATTTTCGGATCGCAATACGGCCAGAGTTCCCAATCCTCCGGTTCGTTCATACGATTGTGATGGCGGATGTGGACTTGTCGGTAAACATTGAACGGTACGTGCAGAAGCGTCCCGACGATCATGCCGTTGCGGATATTGTGCCACTTGCCCTTATACAGCGTGTAATGGACATCTTCGTGGAAGATTGTCGTCCAGCAATGCTGGAAATAGACCAGCGCGACGATCACAGCCGCCGTCCAGGCCCAGTGATCCGTCGGCCAGCCCGATGCAAGCGTGAAGACCGCCAATGCCAGCGCGGCAAGGTTGAGCAGCAATGGTATTAGATTACTTTCGGACTCCTTATGCAGCGCCCGAATCTCAGCCGTCGCCATATTCCGCAAACCTCCCAATCCCTTGTGCGACAGGATGCTGCGCTCCGGCGAGTACGAAGCACCGATCGATCACACCTGGGCCGTCGCCAATCGGGTAGTATCCGTCCCACAGCAACGTCAGGCAAGCCAATCGGCCGAGCGCGGGTATGCGATCCCCCGCAGCGACAGACACGCGGGGCCGCCGTTGGTTGGCTTCCAACGGGGATTTGTCGGAGTCCCGCACGCGTGATACCTTTCTACAATGCTCCCGGAAGACATCCATGATCCCAGAGGACCACGAATATCCATGGCTCCACGAATGAGAAGATCGGCGAATAACACGAGTTTTCGGCAAGGTTTGCGGAGATTCCAACCAGCTGTCGGCCCGCTTTTGATGTTGATGGCCATCGCGACATCGGCAGGCTGCCTGAGCGAGCGCTCGTTTCCATTCGGCGATTCCACGCTGATTCAGGTGACGAACGACGGCGAGTCCGGCCGATCGGCCAATAATCGGACCTGGCTCGAATCGACACACAATCGACTGCGATTGCTGGTTCCGGAATCCGGCTACGAACCGCTGCTGACAAACGAGCTGATCGCCGCGGACGGCCGAGCTGTCGATGTATTCGCCCATTTCGACAAGGACCCGGCCTATCTGCACACGGCCATCGGCAACATGAGCGGTCTCGTGCACACGGCACAAGTGACTGGCAGTACGGAGGCGGTTGAGACACCGGCGCCCGAATGGCCCGGGTTCGAGGATGTCTGGATTGAAGTTCAGCCCGGCGTGTCCCTCTCCGCGCGGCTTGGTGTCGCGATGAAGGATGGCGTACCGATCGAAAGCGACTGCATCGTGCTGCTGCCGGGGCTGTTGGGCGACAATATTCGGCTCAGAACACGGGACATCTGCGCCGGGCTGCGCGATGCCGGGTTCCACACGCTGGCTCTGGAATTCCGCGGACACGGACAGGCCGAAGCGCGATATCCGGAAACGCTGTACAACTTCGGGGCGTTGGAAACGTCGGACATGATGGTCGTTGCGGAGTGGCTTCAGGACAAACCCTATGTTTCGCGAACCGGCATCGTTGGATTCAGCTGGAGCGCGAACATCGCCCTGCTGTCCGCATGGGAAGACGGCCGGTCATCCGATGATCCGATGGTCTCGCCACGGCTTGTCGAATGTCAATCCCGTTACGATCGCGCGCGTCGTCACTACGAGGCCGGCATATTCGCCATTTCGCCGACGCTGGATTTTGAGAAGAT
>JAJDEC010000060.1 GCA_029259995.1 Phycisphaerae bacterium | reverse complement strand
AGGGATCCAAGCAGCATGCGCCAATCGACGAAGATGAGCACGAAGAGGCTGCCGAACAATTGAATGATCGCGCGCCACGGGTTGTAGATCATGGAGAAGACGAGTTCGCCGATACCACCGGCGTCTTCGCGGAGGACGCTGGCGACGCCGCCGCTCTTGATGTTGTAGATGCGATGCAGCGGCAGCCGCACGACGTGATCGAACAACTTGCGGCGCGCTTCGACGGCGACGCGTTTGCTGACGCGCGTCGCCTGCCAGCGCCCCCACATGCCGACGAGCATGGATACGACGGAGAGCACGACCATGCCGATGGCGACGGCGGCGAGCAGGGCCTTGGGCGTCGTCGGGAGCCCCGTCCATTCGTGGAGGCCTGGCGGCAGTGGCCGATCGCCGAGAACGTTGTCGAAAACGAGTTTCGTTCCATAGAGCGGTACGAGTCCGAGCAATGTCGAAATGCTGAGCGTGCTCAGCGCGAGGATCATCGTGCGGCGATGACCGCGAAGGAAGCCCCAGAATTCGCCGAACAGCACGCGGAAAATCCGATGCCGCTGTGTCGATTTCATCTTGGCCGTTTGGACGGTCAGCGCCGGATTGACGGATGACGCGGAGTCGCCGTTCGACGCTGCGGCGTCAGCGGGGCGCGGCTTCTTCGTGGAGCCGTCGTGTTTGCGCCCGCGTATCTGCCGACGATATTGCTCGTAACGACGGCGGCTGGATCGATTCGATGACATAAGGGGGATTGTAAGCGTGATCGGCGGGAACTTCTCGCATGGCGTGGAGATCGTTCCTGCGCATCGAGGATTCGATGATTCAGGCATCATGCCGGGCGAACCTTCGCACTCGCCGGCACCTGTCGATACACTCGCCGCGATGGGGCATGCATGATTCGACAAGGCGACGGAGGCAGAAATGGTCCTTCCCACTAGACTGATCTGGGCGTCGATCATCACGATCCTTGGGATGACCCAGGTCGGCTGCCTTTTCCCCGAGACAGTCAACAAGCCGCTGCAAACCCATCAGCCGAATCGCGGCTATCGTTTCGCCAATCTCGACGCCGGGCCGAAGAATACCGACGAGACGTTTATTTGTCTCACGCTGTCCGGCGGAGGTACGCGCGCGGCGGCGTTCGCCTATGGCGTCATGCAGGGATTGCGGGACATGCCCGCCCCCGGCGAGGCGTCGGTGTCGTCGAATCGCAAGATGCTCGACGAAGTCGACATCATTTCGTCCGTCTCGGGCGGGTCTTTCGCCGCGATGGGCTACGGCATCTGGCGCGACGACTTCTTCAACGGCCGATTCGAAACGCGATTTCTCGATCTGAATCTGAATACCGAACTGATTCGCATCATGCTCAATCCGATCAATGCGCTTCGATTGCCGTTCGTGGTGCTGGATCGGATCGACGTCGTGGCGAGTTACTACGATGAGCGCATTTTCGATCAACAGTCATATGCCGACTTGATCTCGCAGAATGAGCGGCCTTTCATCGTGATCAACTCGACGAATCTGGCGACATCCCAGCGCGTCGAATTCACGCAGGATGATTTCGATCTGCTCGGTTCCGATCTCGGCAGCGTTCCCGTCGGCTGGTCAGTCGCGGCCTCGTCCGCCTTTCCCGTCGTATTCAGCCCGTTGCGACTGAAGTATCACGAAGCGCCGTCGGGTATGCACGTGATTCACGATCATATGATGCGAGCCGACGAGTCGCCGCTGGACACGCGACTGCAACGATGGGCGCGCCATGTCGCAACGCGCGAACCGGCGGGGCGTGAGGGGCACTACGAGTTAGATCAGGTGCATCACAAGTATCTCTATCTCGCCGACGGCGGTCTCGTCGACAACCTCGGCCTGACGCACGTGATTGATTCCTATCAGCGCGGTGATATTCGAAGGCTGATCGATGCGGGGAAAATCAAGCGACTGATCGTTATCTCCGTTGACGCCGGTGTTGAGAAGCAGACCGGGATTGAACAGCAGACCGTATCGCCCGGGATTTTCATGCAGGCGTTCCAGGCGGGCTCGATTGGTGTGGACAACCATTCGGCTTCGCTCGTGCGGATCATGAATCACTTGATGCACGAGGAACCGCGCATTCACGCCGACGCGGCGGCGGCCGTCCGCGAGACCTGCCCCGATGCAGAGTCGCAGTTCATGAATGGACGACCGAGCGTGGAGCGACATTTCGTCCACATCGGGTTTCATCAAGTCGAGAATCGGGTTGATCGGGAGCGCTTTTACAGGATGAAGACGAGTTTGTTTCTGCCGAAGGGGCAGGTGGATGAACTGGTTACGCTTGGGAGCCGGCTTGTTCGTGAGACGCTGGCGTCGCGCGGTCTGGCGCCAAAGTGAAACGTAGGGTCCGCTGTGCGGACCATTGTGCGAGAAAGCGCCTCAGGTTCGAGATTGGGTGGGTGGGCCACCACTGAAGGGATGGGCAACCCATCGTTTGTGCCGTATCGAGAATGCGAATGGGATGGAAGTTGATCTCGGGTCGTAAGTGACAACTGCATCGGGCGTGATCGGTGAGCCATTTGACTTCAATAATAAATTGGAGATCTTGAGATGCGCAGAATCTTGATTGTCGGTCTTGGATTGCTTGCAAGCGTCGGTTGCGTGAATCATACAGACAGGATTGATCTATCGCGCATTGAAGGTGGTGAGGGGTTTGAGTGGGACGGACGTGTTGCTGTCCACCAGGACTACCAGGGGATTCTAGTCGGGTACAGAGCGGATTTTGTCAAATTGAAATCCAGGGATGGGCGCGAGTTGATTATCCACATCCATGACGGCCACGTTTCTGCAGTTGTTGATGCGACGAATACTCCTGCGAATTCCAAGAGCAAGGCGGCTGTTGATACTCAGCCTTCTGTCGAATAGCGCTTTCGGAACACCGGAAAGTCTGCTTACGAATTCTCAGGATGAGCCACTCTGCCGGCGATGCAATTGTTCAAGTTGTGGTCCGCACAGTGGCCATCCGACTAATCGCTTCATCAAGCATAGAGCGTAATGTCGCTGCTCGTCGCGATGATCAGGCTCTTGCCTGTCGGACTGAATCCGAATGCGCGGACATCGTTCTCGACATCGGTCTCAATCATCAGTTTCGTGACGCTCGCTGGTTTGTTGAATGCGTCGCCGAGATACCAATTCCCGGGAGGAATCAAAAGGAGTGTCGCTTCAGGCCAATGGAGCCTCAGAGATTCAGCGGTCCAGCCGTCGTGCGTTCCACGAGGAAGGCCTCCGCCATGAATGCCCGTTGTGCGAATCGTCTGGCCTGCAAGTGGCCCGATTCCCTCTGATTCAAGTGCGACGGTGTCGAAGCGGAAGTGGTTGGTGCCGTCCCGAGCAACGCGTTCATTCGTCGAGCAATCAAAGACACCGCGGCCGTCATGCGACAAGACGAGCAGAAGATCCGATCTAGCGCCGAAACCGACCGCGGTCAGGCCGCCCACGTGAAATACGTGACGATCTCGCCAGGGTGGAGGCGGCGCCGATATTTCGGCAGATTCAATCCGCTTAATGGATTGCTGTAAGTGAGGAGGGATTCGATTGGCCATTGGGTGTTCTCCATCCGCACCGTTACGCGTAGACGATGCCGTTTCATGATGCCCCGGGGCGTCGTTCAATGTGCATTCTAATTCCGAGTGCAAAGAAACATGTATCAAACATGGTTCTTCACGGATTTGCGGGAGGACGGCGTATCACACTCTGGAAATTGAAATATGCGTCGCGAAGGATCCCGGAGGGATCCAATGAGAAAAGCCCAGCGATTTATCGCTGGGGCACGCGGCGCCTATTACCAATTCCCGTCCCGTAGGGACGGAATGCGTGCCACGCGCCTGGCTCGCGCCGTCCCTACGGGACGGCAATGGGCAGGTAAACGTTCGTCGCAATCCCAGCCTTGAAAAGGCTGGGCTGTTTTCATGTCGTCCCTGCCGGGACTTGGTGGGATGCAGCCGCCGCGTCGACAATGGCTGCTAACGGTCCCCGCAAACCCGTGAATAACCTAAATCATGACTCCGGCGATTTCCCGACAAATGCCGAATTCCATCACGCTGAAAGCGTGAAATAGCCGGAGCCCAGGGTGCAGCGAAGACCGCAACGCGGTCGAAGCGAAACCCTGGGACTATATCGCGATGAATGGAATTGAATCCTGAATGGATGGCATCATGCGATCGCGTGGTCCGCACAGCGGACGCTACGGGCCGGGCGCAGATTCGTCGCGCCGTCCCAGTTGGGACCGCAAATCAAGTTGGGGATCGTAAATACCACCCCGGAAAATATGGGCTATTAACCCTGCCTCCCAACCGGGTCGGGCGACGG
>JAJDEC010000590.1 GCA_029259995.1 Phycisphaerae bacterium | reverse complement strand
CGGCGAGCCTGTCGAGGCTTCGATTTGCCGACATGCGCCGTGCCGATTCCGCTGCACTCGATCCGGCGAAGAAGTGGACGAACACGCTGGCGGATGCGTCAGGTGCGATTCGTGAGGACGGTGCATCTTCGACGCTATTCGACATCGCGACTTGCATGCGCGGCATCGCGACGGGGGCGAACGACTATTTCACATTGACGGAATCGGAGCGACAGGACGCCGGCATCGACACGCGCGACGTGACGCCGTGTATCACGAAGGCGAATCATGCGACGACGACATTTGGTGCCAATCAATTCAAGCGGCTCCAGCAGGAAGGCCGGAAGTGCTGGCTCCTGGATCCCGGAACACCATTGTCTGAGTCCGTCGTCGCCTATCTGGAACGAGGCCGCGCCATGGGGATCCACGCGCGCTATTTGCCGTCGCATCGGCCCGTCTGGTATCGGCCGGAGAAACGCAAGGCGGCGCCGATCTGGGCGCCGGTTTTTGTCCGCGGCCGATTTCGATTTACCCGGAATGATGCAGGCGCACTGAACCTGACGGCGTTTCACGGCGTGTATCCACGACGCATTGACGCCGAGGCGATTGAGGAGCTGCTCCAGTATCTCTTGAGCGACGCCGCGCAGCAGGCGATCGGTGCGCAATCGCGGCTCTACGGCGGCGGTTTGAGAAAACTCGAGCCGCGCGATGTCCTGGCGATTCCGATTCCCGTGTCGTTGCAGCGCGCCTTGGGCGACTACTGATCGCCGGCGGTCATATCCGACATCTCGCCTTCGGCCTTCAGCGGTTTGGCGTTCGAGACGTCGATCTCACTCGCTTCGCCTGTGCGAACATTGACGAGGTAGACCTTGTTGCCGACGGCGACGACTTGATGCGTCTGCTTGATGCCCCGGCTCTGATCCGTGGCCGAAACGGCAAGGCATCCGGATCCCGCCAGTGTCAGAGCGCCGAGTGCGAGTGCGAGGAAAATTCGCTTCATCTTTGTGGCTCCTGTTTCTCTTGTGACTGACTCCTGTCCACGGAAGTGGTTACAATGCGAACACAAGTCGGTACCAAGACTAACGATCACGTTAGCCCGGATTTTCCGACAAATTTCCCGATTCCTCAGAATTCCAGACGGAGGTGTTCGCCGTGAAGCGTTCCAGAATGATCCTGCCGGCCCGCCAAGGCCTCGTCATTTCGATTTGTCTGTTCTGCAACGCCGGCGCGATGGCGGCGGGCGGTGTATCGGCGAACGTCAAAGGCCGTCTGGACGCCTGCATCGATTCACATCTGGAAGATTGGATCGGCTTCTACAAAACGGCGCACGCGAGCCCGGAGCTGTCCAACGACGAAATGGAATCCGCCACACGTGTGGCCGACGCCTTTTTTGCCGCAGGCCTTGAGATTACGCGCGACGTCGGCGGGCACGGCGTCGTGGGTTTGATTCGAAACGGAGACGGCCCTGTCTTGTTGATCCGCGGCGACATGGACGGTCTGCCGATCACAGAAGAAACAGGCCTGCCATTTGCGAGCCGTGTGAAAGTGACGCGCCCCGACGGTTCGCGTACGGGCGTCATGCACGCCTGCGGTCACGACGTCCATCAAACGGTTCTTGTTGCGACGGCGCGTTCCCTCAGCGCGCTGCGCGAACATTGGCGGGGCACGGTTGTGTTCGTGGCTCAGCCCGCCGAAGAAATCGGCCAAGGCGCTCGCCGCATGATCGAGGACGGACTCTTCAATAAATTTCCCAAGCCTGACAATTGCATCGCACTGCACTGCGCGCCGGAACTCCCGGCCGGAAAAATTGCGTACACGTCCGGTTGGGCGCTGGCGAACGTGGACTCCGTCGATATCACGGTCTTTGGACGCGGCGGTCACGGCGCCTATCCGCACAAGTCCGTTGATCCGATCGTCACGGCGTCGCAACTCGTCATGGCGCTGCAGACGATCGTGAGTCGTCGGATCGATCCGCGCGAAGCGGCGGTTGTGACCGTCGGATCGTTCCACGCGGGCACCAAGCACAATGTGATTCCCGACACTGCATCGCTGCAACTGACTGTGCGCTCGTACGGGGACGAGACGCGACAAAAACTGCTCGACGCCATTCGACAGATCGCGACTGACGTCTGCGCGACGGCCGGTTGCCCAAAGCCCCCGGAAGTCAAGATCCTCGAAGACGACTACACACCGGCGACGTTCAATACGCCGGAGCTCGCAACGCATGCCGGAAACGTGCTGCGAGACTTGCTTGGTGCGGATAACGTGCTGGAGACGAAAGCCGTCATGGGCGGCGAAGACTTCGGTCGATTTGCACCGGCTGCAGGGGCGAGGGGCTTCATGTACTGGCTCGGCATTGTCGAGGCGGATCGATATGCAAGATCACAGGCGCCGGGCGGCGATCCATTGCCGCCACTGCATTCCTCCAAGCTGAGTGTCGATCCGATCCCGACAATTCGAACGGGCGTGCGATCGATGACATGCCTTGCGCTGTCGCTGTTGAATGATCCGTCGTAGATCTTGCGAGCTGCGGCGGAATCAAGTTCATCGCGAGACGAGTTTTCGCATCCGCCTCGACGTCCCGGCTTCCTCGCTTTGAATCCGAGAAACAATCCAAGTTGAATCGGAGAATCATTCGTTGAGTGTCGCACAGACGTCTCGCCTGTGGCGATCCAGCCAATCGAGCGATTTTCAAGTGAGTGCGGCGGAGTTGGCTTACGGGATCGCGTAATAACTCGGCATTCGTCGTCCGCCACAGAGGGCGGACGCTACGCTCGCGCGAAACCGGCTATTAGCCGGTTCCACACGATGGATCATTCCGAGTACGTAATTGGGTTCGATAATCCTGCCGCCGAGGGACCTTCGGACCCGGCGAACCGCATCCTTCAGTCGACGAGTTGGTGAGTGACCGATCTGAGGTTGTGTCGATCGCGCGCCCTCGCGCGCTCGACTTGTCCGTTTCGAATCACTTGCAAGGGGAGCCTCGCTTGTCCACTTCCGCGCCAGTCAGGCCGCCAGAGACCGCGATGTCGGACGCACTGCGTCGTCGAGAGTTGGCGCGCCGGGCGGCGTCGGATCAACGCAGCGCCGAAGCGCCGGAATTTGCGGCGACCATTCGGGCTCGCCGGATCGACCGGATCGAGGCCGGCAAGTCGCAATTCTGGCGTATCAACCTGCGCGTGACGGAACTCGTGAACTTTCTCGTATTCGTTCCGTCGATCACGTTCATGTGGTGGCAGTCGTGGGCGTTCTGGGCGCTGGTTCCAGCATGTGCCGTCTCCGTCGGGGGCATGTGGGCGTTTGCCCGGCGGATGCGACCGCGTGAGGCGAGGCTTTGTCGGCACATGGTGTTTCTCGCGCGCCATCGTCGGCGCTGCGCGATGTGTCGGTACTGCATTCAGGGACTGGGCGGTCCCTGTTGTCCCGAATGCGGCTTCAAGTTCGATTCGGCGGATGATCGGCATCTGCTGATCCCGCTGATCAACCAGATGTATTCGCGGCAGGGGCGACATGTCGCGGCCGTTGCAATCATCGCCGGGATGTCGTCCGTCGTGCTGCTGGCTCAGAGTGCTGAATGGTTCTGGTATATCGCATGGTCCGGCGCGCTTCTTGTGAGTCTGAATGGCTTGTTTGCATACTGGGTCCTCAGGGCGAGAATCCAGCAGTCCGCGTTCGAGCGGGCCGGTATTCGGCCGTTCAGCGATCGTCCCGATCCGAGGCGTCCGGCGGACTGGCGACTGTTGCGAATTCAGTATGGCGGCGTGCTGATTCGCTGGGCGATGCTGACGATGATCTGCGGCGGGCTGGCCGCGATCGTGAATCTTGACGCATCGATTCTTCGATTCGCGTCCTTCGGTCGCGGCTTGCCGGGTCTGGTCATCTCTCTCGGCGTGCCCGTGTTGGTCTATGTGCTCGGTGTCAGCCTCGTCACGCGGATGCTCGTCTCCCGACTCGCCAAACGGCTCCGCATTCTGCTAGCGGATGTCGGATAGGGCGTGATGCGTCCAAACGTTGAGTCCGGCTTCGGTGGCAGACGACGAATGCAGAAGCGACAGCAAGACGCCAGCGACTCGCTCTCCGTCGGAGTCGTCGGCCCCCGCAGAGGGGGGCCGCTACCTCTCGGTTCGACTTGCTCTTGTCGGCTGCCGAAAAGCCGCCGCCACGTCACCCCGTGAAATACCCGACGATTCCGGTTACATTTCCGCAGCAGAAAACGCCGCGAGAATGCAGGCGGAAGGGTTGATTCTATGCATTGCTATATCAAGGACTTATCCGGGCATATTGGTCAAAGCGTCACGCTGCAGGGCTGGCTCTACAATCGGCGGGACTCGGGGAAGATCGCGTTTCTCGTCGTTCGGGATGGCACGGGCCTTTGCCAATGCGTCGTCGCCAAGTCGCCGGAGACGGAAGGCTTCTTCGATCAGTCGCGACGGCTGGGGCAGGAGAGCGCGATCAGGATCACGGGCACGGTCCGGGCGAACGAGAAGCAGATCGGCGGCCACGAGGTCGACGTGACGGGGCTCGAAGTCGTCGGAGAGTCGACGGATTTTCCGATCACGCCCAAGCCGCATGGCATCGACTTCCTCTTCAAGAATCGGCACCTGCATTTTCGTTCGCGGCGGCAGTGGCACATTCTCCGCGTCCGCGCGACGGTCATCGACGAGATCCGCAGCTACTTCAATCGCAACGGCTTTACGCTGATCGACACGCCGATCTTCGCGCCGGCGGCGGGGGAGGGCGCGCAGACGCTCTTCGAAGTGGATTACTTCGGCGAGCCGGTTTACATGGCGCAGACGGGGCAGCTCTACGTCGAGACGGCGTGCATGGCGTTCGGCAAGGTCTACTGTTTCGGTCCCACGTTTCGCGCTGAGAAGTCGAAGACGCGACGGCATCTGACGGAATTCTGGATGGTCGAGCCGGAGATCGCCTACGCGGAATTGGATGAAGTCATTGCCGTGGCGGAGGATTTCGTTCATTCGATCGTACAGCGCGTGCTGAAGGACCATCGCGAGGACCTCGAATTCCTGGGTCGGGATATGGCGAGCCTCGAAGCGATTCAGAAACCGTTCTATCGATTGACGTATTCCGAAGCGGCGGATTTGCTGCACAGCACCAAGGCGAAGGAGCTGCTTCAGAACGATCTGGAAACGAAGCACGCCCGCATCGCCGAGTTGAAGAAATCGATCGAGGAGAAGGACAAGCAGTCCGAGGCGCAGGGCGTGAAGCAGTGGCAGAAGGACAAGATGATTGCCGAACTCGCCGAGCATCGTGAGGAACTGGGCGATCTCGAAGAGGAAGTGAAGAACATACCGCACCATATGGAGTTGGCGGCAAACTTCCAGTGGGGCAAGGACCTCGGCGGCAGCGACGAAACCATTATCAGCCGCCTGCACGATCGGCCGACGTTCGTGACGCATTACCCGCGAAACGTCAAGGCCTTTTACATGAAGAAGAACGAGCAGGACGAACGAATCTGCAACAACTTCGACCTGCTGGCCCCGCAGGGCTACGGCGAGATCATCGGCGGCTCACAGCGCGAAGACAGCTATGACGAACTGATGGCACAGATCAACCGCCACGAACTCGATCCGGCGGATTACGCCTGGTATCTCGACCTGCGGAAGTATGGGAGCGTACCGCACGGCGGGTTCGGTCTGGGCGTGGAGCGGACGATTGCGTGGATGTGCGGGTTGAAGCATATTCGGGAGACGATACCGTTTCCGCGGATGATGGGGCGGTTTTATCCGTAGTGGTCATTCGGTAGCGCGTAACGACGTGAACGGGTGGACCAGAGTTTCAACTCTGGGGTCACGATGATCGATATCATGACAACTGCAAGCGACAGAGTTGCACTCGCCCGCCGAAGCCTCCGCGGTCTCTCCGTCGGCGACGCCTTCGGTCAGCAGTTTTTCTCGCGCCGCGGCATCTTCTGGCTTCAATACAAGACGCCGCCCGAAGCGCCGTGGCGCTGGACCGACGATGCGGCGATGGCGATCGAGATTGTCGCCGAGTTGGCCGAAGGCGGTGACATCAATCAGGACCGACTCGCGAAGCGGTTTGCAGATCGCTATGTCGCCGAACCGGATCGCGGCTACGGGTTCGGTGCGAAGAAATTGCTTCAGGCCATCAGCGAAGGGGACGACTGGCGAACGAAGTCGAGCGGGATGTTCGAAGGTACCGGCTCGATGGGGAACGGCAGCGCCATGCGCGTCGCGCCGCTCGGGGCCTACTTTGCCGGTGAACCGGATCGAGCCGCGGAACAGGCAAGGCTCAGCAGCGAAGTCACGCATTTCAATCCGGATGGCATTGACGGGGCGATTGCGATTGCCGTCGCCGCCAGTCTGATTGCTGATGGAGTGACGGATTCCAATCTGTTGTTCGACGGTGTCATATCACGCCTCGCGGACACAACCGTCCGATGCAGGGTGATCAAGGCCAGGGACTTGTCATCCGGCGCGTCCATCGACGAGGCCGTCGAGTTGCTCGGTAGTGGTGATGCAGTGCTCGCGTGGGATACGGTGCCGTTTACGCTGTGGATCGCGTTTCACAATCTGGGCGACTACGCCGATGCGCTCTGGAAGTGCGTAGAAGGCAAAGGCGATCGTGATACGACGTGCGCGATTGTCGGCGGAATGCTTGCGGCCGGAGGCATCATGCCGCCGGATGAGTGGATTGTGGCGACGGAGTCTTTGGCCTCATAGCGAGGCGGACGCCATATATGCCCGTTAGGTCGAGCGTGTCGATGCGCTCCGCCGCCCCTCCGGGGCGGAATCCG
>JAJDEC010000589.1 GCA_029259995.1 Phycisphaerae bacterium | reverse complement strand
GCCGCCTGTGATGGCACAGTCGTCGCAGCCGTCCGGACCGCCGACGTCATTGTCGCCGCACTGGAACGGATCCAGCGGGAACGGGTCCGTGATATCGGGATTGCCGTCGCCATCGTCGTCAGGATCCGTGGCATCGCAGATACCGTCGCCGTCGGCGTCGGGGCCGTCGTTGAACTGGTTGGCGCCCGGAGCTGCCAGGAAGCCAGTGACGGAACAGTCGTCGCAGCCGTCGCCGTCACCATCGCCGCACTCGAAACCATTGAGCGGGTCGGTGCCGAGGCCGCCTTCTGAACCGTTGGAGACGTTGTCGCCGTCGAGATCGTCGTCCGTACCGCCGGCGTCGCAGAGGCCGTCGCCGTCGGTGTCGAGACCATCGTTGTTGGCGTCGGCGCCCTGGCCGAGCGGGCCAGTGATCGCACAGTCATCGCAACCATCGGCGTCCATGTCGAAACAGGCAGCCGGATCGGTCGGGAAGTTGTCGTTGACGTCGAGGACGCCATCGCTGTCGTCATCGTTGTCGCCGGCGTCGCAGATGCCGTCGCCGTTGGTGTCCGTGCCGTCATTCAGCGGGTCGCCGCCGGAGTTATCCGCACCTGTGTTGGTGCAGTCGTCGCAGCCGTCGCCATCGAAGTCGCCGCAGCGATTCGGGTTCTTATTGGCGACGTCGGGTCCGTCGTTGACGCCGTCGTTGTCGTCGTCCGCATCGGCCTGATCGCAGATGCCGTCGCCATCATTGTCGAAGGCTTCTTCGGCGGAGCAGTCATCGCAACCGCTGGCATTGGCGTCGCCACAGACGCCGGGATCATTCGGAGCCGGGTCGAACGCGTTGTCGACGCCGTCGCCGTCACGATCGTTGTCCGTCGCGTCGCAGATGCCGTCACCATCAATGTCGGCGGCCTGGTTCGCGGAGCAGTCATCGCAGACGTCGGCGTTGGCATCGCCGCAGAGGGCGGGATTGTCCGGGGCCGGATCTGCGCCGTTGTCGACACCGTCGCCATCGCGATCGTTGTCGCCGCTGTCGCAGAGACCGTCGCCGTCGGCGTCGGGGCCGTCGTTGGCCGGGTCATCCGTGCCGCTGTCGCAGTCGTCGCAGCCGTCGCCGTCGAGGTCGCGGCACCTGTTCGGGTTGTTATTGTGGGAGTCGTCGGCATCGTTGACGCCGTCGTTGTCATTGTCCGGATCGCTGGAATTGCAGATTCCGTCGCCGTCGGCGTCGGGGCCGTCGTTGTTGGCATCCGGGTAGCCGCCAGCGCCGGTCACGGCACAGTCATCGCAGCCGTCGCCGTCTGCATCGACGCCGCATTCATTGGCGTCGAGCGGGGCCGTGTCGCTGGTGTCGAGGACGCCGTCGTTGTCGTCGTCGTCATCGCCCAGGTCGCAGCGTCCGTCGCCGTCGGTATCCGTTCCATCGGTCGAGGTGTCCGGGAAACCGGCGCCGCCAGCACAGTCGTCGCAGCCGTCGGCGTCGAAGTCGCGGCAGAGTTTGTTGTTCAGGGGATGGGAGTCGTTCGTATCCAGAACGGAGTCATCATCGTCGTCGTTATCGGCAGCATCGCAGGTGCCGTCGGCATCGAAGTCGTCGCCATTGTTGGCGGCACAGTCGTCGCAACCGTTGCCGTCATTGTCGCCGCAGATATTGGGATTGAGCGGATCGGCGTCCGCACCGTTATTGACGCCGTCGCCATCGGCATCCATGTCGCAGGCGTTGCCGATGCCGTCGTTGTCGAAGTCGAGCTGATCTTCATTATCAATGCCGGGGCAGTTGTCGAAGCAGTCGGCGATCGTGTCGCCATCGAGGCTGCTGTAGGAGATCTCGAGTTCCCAGAACAGCAGTGCGCCAACATCACCGCCAGCTTCGTCTTCGATACGAAGGATCCAGCGACCGCGCGGGTCACGGGCATTGAACACACCGAGATTGTTTTCACCCTCACTGCCGCCTTCGGGACGCACCAGGTTGTCGCAGGAGCCGCAGCCGCCGCCGGATCCGCAGTTGGCGTCGGTGCTGAGGTCCGCGGCATCATCAAATGTGACTTCAATGTCGTTGCAGCCGCTGCCGGTTTCATTGTAGAGCTGGACTGTAACGTCGTTGCCACTGGGTCCGAGCGGGAGGGCATCGTGCGTGAGGAGAATGTCCAAATCGCCGCGGGCCGTGTGATCGATGATCACACGAACATTCACGTCCGTAATGAAGCATCCCGTCTCAAACAGCTCGATGATCGAAGGCTGCATATCGCCTTGGGTCTGCGGCGGGATCTGAAATGCCGGGATCGGCAATGGACAATCGTCGCATGAAAATGTTCGCGTCTCGGCGTGCAACTTTGTTGCCCCGAGCGCGGTACACATACACAACGCCAGTAAAGATCCGATGAGACGATTCATTGTTTCTTGCCCTCGATGAAGAAAAGTTCGTTAGTTCCCCGATCCTTCAGGTCACTTTCGTGTTACAGCGTCGACGCAGGTACATTCCCGGCGCCGTGTTCATATCCAAGTTAAAAGACCCACGTCTAAATAGGCAGGATTCGAAATGAGGAGCAGTGCTAACCCCCGTTTGCACTTCTTAACCCGCCTGAAACGATCTGGATCCCAGACCGCCTTTACAATGTACTCCGGAATGTGATAAGGATCAACAGGTTGTCGCGAAACAACTTATGCAAAAAGGGGCGGTGCAGATAGGCATCATGGGTAATCGGACTTTCCTGACTTCACGTCGACTTTTCCGGTGTGCGGAATCGGCTCGGCCGAATGGGTGGACGATGTTGTTACCGGCGCTTGTTTCGGGAAACCGTCCGAGATGCCGGAATGCGCCGTGCAACGTAACCGGGCGTGGGAAGGGATTCTTCGTCCAATAAGTCGCATTGATGTTGCGTTGAGCGGACGTTGGCGACAGAGGGCGCCCGCGGAACTGCGAGCACCCTTCGACGCGGATTGCTCAGCTCTTGTCGATGAGAATGGACTCGAGCTTCGCCGACAGGTCGGGGACGAGTGTTTTCTTGTTCCCGCTGACGACATGCTCGATGACGCCGTTGCTTCCGATGACGATGAGGCAGGGATAGCTCGTGGCCTTGAATCGGCGTCCGATCTTGTTGCCGGCGTCGATCGCGAGTTCGGCATTGGCGCCCAGTTCGGAGACGACGGACAGGACCTCGTCCGGCGTGTAATCCTTGCGCATCTTTTCGCTGACATTGACGAAACGAAAGCCCAGGGGCTCGAACTGCTGACGGATCTGCTCGAGCTTCGGGATCTGTCGCTTGCAATGGGGGCAGTTCGGGGCAAAGAAGTTCAGGACTGTCGCGGGATGACCAATGAGTTCGCGGTTGGTAACTGGGAATCCATCCATGGTCTGAAGGTCGTATTCGGGTGCGGGATTTCCAACCGTGTCCAGGACGGGGCGGCGTTTTTTCGGCTTGCGGGGCTGCGTCTTCTGGCGATTGACAACGTTTTCCTGGCGATTCGTGCGTCTCGCCGACTGGCCGATCGTCACATTCAGAACGGGCATCTCGTCGTCGTTGGTCTTGATCAGGACGCTGGCGCCGGTGTGTGGAATGACGTAGTTGGCGGGGAGGCGGACCTGGATTCGGTATTTCCTGTCTGCGACGACTTCTCCGAGAACGACTTCCACTTTGGGATCATTGCAGCTCGCGTTGATGACGCGGACCGGCTTGCTGCCGTGGTTTTCCACTCTGAGGACGTGGACACTGGAAGCGGTGGCGTCGGCGCTTGTCGAAGGCAAGGCAATAACACGAGGCAGGACTTCGATGCGCTCCGGTACGATGGCGAAGACGCCGAGTCGCAATTCGGGTTGCGTCGGAAGATCTGTCACGAGTCGGATCTCGCCGCGATAGGTTCCGGCTTCGTACGGGGGTTTGGTGTCGACATAGAGCTCGTATTCCAGACCGGGCGACGTTTCGATGAGATCGTAATGAAATTTCTTGTCGAGCGAGGACTCGTCGAGCGTGATCTTGACGGGCTTGTCGGCGCGATTGCGGATTGTGATGCGGCGTTCGCGATTGGCGTCGCCGTCGAGCTTTCCGAAGCCGATCGCCTGCGGGACCATTTCCAGGTATTGGCGAAGCGTTCCGGCGATTGAGAGCGTGACTTGCGGATGCTGAGGATCGTTGGTGAGAATTGACAGTCGTTTCTCGAAGTTACCGGATTGAAGGCTCGCTGCGTCGACGGTCACGTGAATCGTGGCCTCGGATTTGGGGGCGAGTCGATCCGGCGGCGTGATTTTCGCAGTGACGCCGTTGGGGGTATCGATCCTGGAGAACAGGAGGTCGGCGTCTCCCAGATTGCTGATTTTGAATACGTGCTGAATGGGCTGATCGACCCAACGTTCGCCGACATGGGCTGAGATGCTGTCGATCCTGAGGCTTGGGGCGGCAGCGGGGGCCGAAGATTGCGCCGGCTGCGCGACGGCCACGGATGCTGGACCTGCGATGAAGACGGAGACGAGTATCAACGAGATTCGGGTTGCGATGCGCATGGCGGCTCCTGCAAAGGCGACGTATCGGACGGTCCTGTCGCGTCGTCGAGCGCCGCGCCGGTTCGTCGTAGATCGGCTTATTCTATGGTCGTCACGAGCGAGTGAAAGGTCGAGGGCGTGTATTGGTCGTGTATCAATGTGCCCGACGATCCGACTGAGACAGGCGCCGAGAAGGCAGGGGCTATCGGCGACGACGGAGGGCGCCGATGCATCCGGCGAAAACGAGAAGCAGTCCCGCTGCGGGTTCGGGGACGTAGGCGAGTCCGGACAGGCCGTCGGCCAGGGGAAGATCGGCGAGGGGAAACAGGAACTGGTCCGCGGCTGAGAAGACGTAGAATCGATCGGTTCCGCCGGGGCCGCCGTCGGCGATGTAGAAGAAGCCAGAATCGGGATCGTAGACCATGCCGGCCGACGCCCCCAAGTCTGTTCCCCCGATTGAATACGTCTGCAGGATGACGGCGGTCGTTGCATCGATGCGGTAAACGAAGTCATTTCGGGTATCGAGGACGAACAGGTTTCCGACGTCGTCAAAGGCCATGGCCGAAATGTCGCCATCCAGAATGATGGTACCGATGGGTGTTCCGACGCCCGTGGTCGGATCGATCGAAATCAGGCGGTCGGCGCCGAATGTCTGGACAGCCAGGAGTTGCCCCGTGATCGGATCGAAACCGAGATCACCTTCCGTGACATCCAATTCGATGAATCCGATCGCCGACGAGGCGCCGGAGGCGATATTGATTTGCCAGAGGAAGTCCGTTGCGGCGTCGAGGCCGTAGAGGATGCCATCCGGTCCAAGGGCGATGCCGCTCAGCGTGTCGATTCCCGTATTTCGAGGATTGGAAACGACGCCGTCCTCCGTCAGGTCGTAGAGCATGCCGAAGAAGTCGGCACCGATGAGATCGGCGGCCGGCGTCGGTGTGACGTTTGCCGCGAGGAAAATGCATGCGATCATTGCGATCGTTGAGACGGATTTCACGACGTTTGGCTGCCTTTCCCCCCGGGATCGGAATGCGCCGCGCGGAAGTTTGTTGTTTATTGCGCCGCCGCGGCTAAGTAGAGTATATCGGTGCAGCGCCGGTCGGATCAACCGATTGAGCGGGCGAATCAATCGCGATCGTCGAACTTGGATCGGGATCGGCGATAAGAAATGGCTTTCGGACGTTGCCGCCAGGCGTGAATCCGAGTGAATCGGGTCGATTCGGGCCGGGGCGGATATTCCTGGCGTCCAAGACAGGGGATGCGTGAGTTGGTTTTCGCAACGCCGCCGCAAAAGCTGATGATTCGCCGGGACCTTCGCCTGGTGCAGGAGTTGGATCTTGCGCGCCAGGCGAATCGACTGACGATCGGCCGCAGCAAGCGATGTTCGATCCAGCTGGATGATTGGGATGTGGCCCCGATTCACGCGACGCTTGAGCAATTTGACGATGGATGGCATCTGCGCGATGCGGGATCGGAGCGCGGTCTGCGCGTCAACGGTCACAAGACGGCGCATGCGATCCTGGCGCCGGGCGACGTCGTGGACATCCGTCCATTCGCGATGAATCTGCTGGGGGCTGGCGACGACAGCAATGCAACGACGCCCAAGGACTCGTCCCTGCATCTGAGTCACTCGGGTGTGACGGCGACGCTGGTTCGAGAAGCCCCGGATTCGGGCAACGTCATTCGGCAACGGCTGGACGATCTTTATGCACTGTCGCGCCTGATCCTGGCGCGGAAAGACAATGGCTCATTCTGGCAGATCATGCACGCGGCGCTGCAACGATGCCTGGCGGCGGATCGATGCGTGCTTGTCGGTGTGGATCCTGCGGGCGGTCTGTATCGACTTGCGCCACGCGCTCGGCCTTCGGCCGTGGATTCGCCGTTGGGTGTGAGTTTGTCGGTCCTGTCGGACACTGTTCGTGCCGGCAAAGGGATGCTGGTTGAGCATGTGGGCTCCGACATGCGATATGCCGCGGCGCAGAGTCTCGTCGATCATCGGAGCGGATCGGTGATCTGCGTACCGGTCATGGTCAACGGTCATTCGCGCGCGGTCGTGTATGCGGATCGTCAAGTGTCCCGGGTTCCGTTTCAGCCGGGCGATCTGGACTTTGCCATGGCCGCGGTGGATCTCGCCGCGTCGGCAGTCAGTATGGACGAGTTGCAGGCCAAGACGCGCGAGTTGTCTCGCGTGCGGGGCCGCATCGAGGCCGGCCGGGAAATGCAGGAGATGATGCTGCCGTCGCCTCTGCCGCAGCCGACATGGGGCGAAGTCGCGGCATTAAATGTTCCTGCGGATCAGATGAGCGGAGATATTTACGACGTACTCATTGACTCGAAAGGTCGATTCGTCGTGAGCCTGGCGGATGTGTCGGGGAAGGGGGTTCCGGCGGCGTTCGGCACGGCGATCGTGCAGAGTTCGTTTCGGCAGGCGGTGTCGGATCACGAGGATCTGCGTGCCGCGGTTCGCAGCATCAACGGCACGCTGGACAAGAGTCTTCCTCCGGGTTGTTTTGCAACGATGGTCATCTGCCGGTTCAGCCAGGATGGATCGGAAGTGGAGATCGCGAACGCCGGGCATCATGCGCCGCTGTGGCTGACGGGCGACGAGATTGAAGCTTATCCGCAGTCGATCGCGATCGCGCTGGGGATCGTTCCGGATTGGCCGGATGATATCGTCCGGAAACAGCTTTCGTCGGAGCGCGTCCTTGTGCTGTCGAGCGACGGCGTGACGGAGGCCACGAATGCAGAATCGGCGGAGTACGGACTGTCCCGGCTGAGTGCATGCGTCCGGGGCTGCGGCGATGATTCGGCCGAATCGATAGCGGGGCGGATAACCGAGGATGTGCAGCGCTTCAGCGGCAGGGACGAATTTGATGACGATCTGACGCTTGTGATCGTTAAGTGGTCCGGCTCGGCGTAGAACGAATCGATACGAAACAAAGCGGCCGGCATTCTGACGAATGCCGGCCGCTTATCTTGATTCACGTGATTCGTATCGCCTGGGCGCCGCCTATTGGCCGACGGGCTTCATCGGCGACGCTTTCTTTGGCTCTTCGGGTTTCGGTGGTTCCGACGGTTGTTTCGATTCGTCGGGTTTACCGGCACCTTCGGCCTTTTTCGTCACATTGGTCGGGGCCTGCGGGACTTTTCGGCCCGTGAACTTACCGGCTGGCGCGACGGTCGGCTTGATCCGATTGTTCACGCGCGCCCTCGAGCCGACGCCTTTCATGGAGATCGGAATCGTCATCGACGGCTGGGCCGGATGCGTTGTGTCGAACGTGATCTTGTCGCCGTTCGGGCCCGGCGCGTAGTCGACAGGTATCTCAACGACGAGCTGATAGGTCTGCTGGTTGCCGCGCATATCGCTGAGGTCCAGGTTCAGCACGTCGGTCGTACACTTGAGATTCTTCACTTCGAATGCCTTGTTGTCATGGCTGCGGATATA
>JAJDEC010000588.1 GCA_029259995.1 Phycisphaerae bacterium | reverse complement strand
TATTGCGCTTCTCGATCGAGTGCGTCTTGGTATCGGAATGAAATCGATCCGGCTATTAGCCGGATCCACACATCAGCGATCCGGCTGTTCGCCGGATCCGCACATCGGCGCGTGCATTCAATCGGAAGCCGGCCTACTTCTGCGACGCAACCCAAGCAAGCATCCGATCCGCCAACAGCGACAACGGCAACGAACCCTCGGCCAGCAAGTGATCGTGAAACGCCCGGATGTCGAACTTGTCCCCGAGCGTCTCTTCCGCCACCGCCCTTAGCTTGCTGATCTCCAATTGACCGATCTTGTAGGCCAGCGCCTGCCCCGGCCAGGCGATGTAGCGATCCACTTCCGACACAATGTTCTGCTCGCTCAGTCCCGTGTTCTCCTTCATGAACTCGATCGCGCGCCCGCGCGTCCAGCCGAAATAATGCATGCCCGTATCGACGACGAGCCGCGCCGAGCGCCACGTGTCGTACGTCAGCTGGCCGAATCGGCTGTAGGGATCCGTGTATCCGCCAAGGTCATATCCGAGTCGTTCCGAATAGAGCGCCCAGCCTTCGATGAAGGCATTGATGTGTTCGAATCGGCGAAATGCGGGCCAGTCCTTGCGTTCCTGTGCCAGCGCGATCTGCAAGTGATGCCCGGGCTGCGCCTCGTGATACGCCAATGACGCCATCGTGTAGATGGGCCGCGTTTCGGGGGCATAGGTATTCACGTAGTAATAGGCCGGTCGCGAACCGTCATCCGGCGCGTTGTAGTAATAACCCGCCGGCGCCCCCGCCGCCCGAAACGGCTCGATCTCTTTCAATTCGTAGGGCGTTTTGGGCAGCCGGCCAAAGAGCTTCGGCAGATTCGCATCGCTGATGGCCAGAATCTCACGATGGCGGCGCATGATTTCCTCGGCGCTCTTGTTGTGCTGCGCCGGGTCGTTCCGCATCTTCCGAATGAACGCCTGCAACGAGCCCTCGAATTTCACTTCCTGCATGATCTCGCGCATCTCGCCGTGAATGCGTTCCAGTTCGTCGAGCCCGAGCTGATGAATCGCCTCCGGCGTCAACGTGGTCGTCGTGTGTTGTTTCGCGAGCGCCCGATACCAGCGATTCCCCTGCGGAAGATGGCAATACCCGACTGTCTCACGACACGCCGGCAGATAGGTATTCCTGAGATAGTCTCTGAGTCTCGTCAACGCCGCGATCGCATCGCGCGACGCCTGCTCGATCGCAAGCCGTGACGTCTCCCCGCCGGCCTCCGTCGTCAGGGACTTCGCGGGAGAATAGATCGTCGAGTCTTTCGGATCGGTCGTGATCATCGCCTCGATCTGCGGAATCGTCTGTTCGATCGTGATCTTCGGTCGCACGACGCCCTTTGCGATACCGCGATCCATCAACGCGATCAACTGGTCGACCTGCACTTCGAACGCCTTAAGCCGCGTCGCGTAATTGAGGCAGTCGCGCTCCGTGTCGAACGGATGATACGTGTGCAACATGCCGAGTGTGAGATGCGGGCTGTTCTGCTGCTTGATCGGCATCAGCTCTTCAGGAAATGCCGACAGCGCGTGACGATCCGCGAGCGTGGATTCGAGTAGCTGTAGGCTCAGCGTCGAAGCGCCAGATTGAATCATGCCGCGAAGATTGCGGACAGTTCGTAACAGGTCTGCGTCCATCTGATCAGATAATCGTGCAGACGCCGCCGAATAGTCCGTCAGTCGATCGTCATATCGATGATCGCCCAGATACGTCGCCTGCTCAGGCGATCGCCAGAGCTGAGCCTCCCAATACGCTGAAGCGACCTGGTCCAGCAGGTTTTCGGGAATCGCCCTGCGCATTTCCGCAGCCAGTGCGGCATCCAGAGTAGAACGCATGCATGCCGCGCCCATGAGCATGAACCCTATGCAACCAATTGCTGCCGCAACGCACTTTCTGTAACGAACAACCGAACTGTGAATACGATCCTGCGTCATGGATTGATCTCTCCTTGTTCGAATCCACCGGTGATCCGACACGGAATCCTGAGCGTCGCGAATCGCATCCCGTCACGACTCCGCAGACCATCGCCTGCCGAAACGACGCCCCGGCATCTTCCGGGACATGCGTCTGAATGGCAACGAATCGCCGATCGTCATCGCCCGAATTGCCGGATGAGACAATCGGCATAGAATGCTGTCCGCACGTGAAGCGTACAGATTCGTCGTACGCTGATCATGCGAATAAGCCCCCGCAGCAATACCCACAGATAACGAGGAGTCGGAAAATCATGCTAGGAAAGCATCGATTCGCAATCGCTACTTTTGTTCTGTTCGCAGTCCCGCTCTTGACTGGCGCTACCGTCGTCGCCGAGGACAGCGACGCGCCGAAGTCACAAACCACGGGCGACGCCGTCGCGGAAACCTACGGCAGCTCCATCACAATTCCCAAGGTCGACCTTGAATTGATGGTCAAGCCGCTGACGAAGGAAGAGCTCATTGTTGAGGCGGACGCATGGCTAGATCTCCTCAGGGCGAAAGCTCGCGAAATCAGTGAGAAGGAACTAAGCGTCAAGCGGGCGAACCGCGAAATCGCGGAGGCCGAGGAGAAGGCAGAAGCGGCGGCGGAGAAGAAAGCCGTCGCTGAGACCGTCGTGGAAACGAAGAAGGAACAGGCAAAGTCCGCCGCTGCCGATCCGGAGGGTGCGCCGACTGTTAAACCCGAAACGGCCGCCGTCGATTCCGAGTCTGCAAAACGCGACGCCGAAGCGGCGAAGGCCGCAGAGGATGCCGCCAAACAAGATGCGGCCGCGAAGGCCGAAGAGAAAAATGAGAAACTCGAGACGGTCGTAACGCTCCGCGAGGACCAGCAGAAAATCGTGGATCGACTGAATATCGTCCTCGCGGCACTCACGCGCAAGGGCGGCGACATCAAGGGATATGAAACCTATGTCAACGCCGTCAGCGGTATCAAAATCGACGTGTCCGACGCCAGTGCCGTGTGGGTTTCGGTCTGGGGATGGTTCACCTCCGAAGAAGGCGGCATCCGCTGGGCCAAGAACATCGGCGCATTCCTCCTGACGTTGTTCGCATTCTGGATCCTGGGCCGCATCGTGGGTCGCGCCGTGAAGCGCGGCATGAAGATGATGCGCGGCGCCAGCGATCTGTTGGGAAAGTTTCTCGTCACCTCGGCCCGTCGCGGCATCCTTCTCGTGGGTCTCATCGTAGCGCTGGGCCAGCTTGAAGTGGAGATCAGCCCATTCCTCGCCGCCATTGGCGCCGCCGGATTCGTCGTCGCTTTCGCTTTGCAGGGAACGCTCAGCAACTTCGCCAGCGGTATCCTGATCCTCGTCTATCGCCCGTTTGACGTTGGTGATTTCGTCGACGTCGCGGGCGTCTCCGGAACCGTCGAGTCAATGACGCTGATGACGACGACGATCAAGTCCGTCGATAACAAGCGCGTCGTCATTCCCAACAACAGTATCTGGGGCAACGTCATTACCAACGTCACTGGCAATCCGACGCGACGCGTCGACATGGTCTTCGGAATCGGCTACACGGACGATGCCGACAAGGCGAAGGGAATCATCGAGAATATCCTCACGTCGCATTCGCTCGTCCTGAAGGACCCGGCGCCCGTCGTCCGCATGCACGAACTCGCCGATTCCTCCGTCAACTTCGTCTGCCGCCCCTGGTCGATGACGGCCGACTACTGGACGGTCTATTGGGATGTCACACGCGAAGTGAAGAAGCAATTCGACAGCCAGGGAATCTCGATTCCGTTCCCGCAAAGGGACATCCATGTGTATCACGAAAACGCCGCGACCTCACAGGAATCTGCGACGGCGGGCGCATAGGCGATTCTCAGCAACATCAAGGCTTCATTCGAGCCCCGGACGTCATCCAGACGCACGGGGCTTTTTTCTTGTTCATCGCGAAATTCCTGGAGAACGATACGTGACGAATGCAAGTCGACAATCGTCGATCGGAAGTATCCCGTAGGGATCAAGTGAACATAGCCCCCCGTTTCCAACGGGAAGACTTGGATTCTTTGTCAGCCCCCCGTCCCAGCGAGACGGGATGACGGCGGCGTGCGGAGTCGCGCCGTCCCTTCGGGACGGCAAGGTCGTTGGGTGTCCATTGCGCTCCCGCCCTTAGAAAGGGCGGGCTATTTTCATCGCGTCCCTGTCGGAACGCAGCCCGGCCGCCGGCTCGACTCGACTCAAATGCGTGATGAACCTTCTTTCTTGTGCTCTCAAAGTCCGTCGTCGGAACCGGACTCGCGAATTCTCTCGCGACGCATCCAGCCCGCGCGCCAAATCGATGACAACTCATCGTGACGGCGGCCCCGCGTCGATAACCCACGTATGACCGCCCGATCGCAGTGTCTTCGTCGCGCCGCCGCCCTGTCTCGTGAATTGACGTCCCCAGGCGCGGCCGCCGATCACGAACGTTCGGAGCCGATGATCCGACGGTCGATCGTGGGCGCATTGGCGACGGCCCTGTTCGGCCCAGAGCGGACCCGGCGTTTTCGGACACCGTCCGCCCGGTCCGGCATCGCCGACGCCGTCGCGAATCGCCTGATGGAATCCGCGCGGGCTGCTGCCGACGAACATCAACATCGCGTGCCGTCATGCACCAACCAATCCGCTTGCGCCGATATCATCGCCGCCGTTCACGAGCGTCTTGCCCGCCCCGACGGCATTGGTGTTCATTACACGTCGCCAGACATTGCTGAATACATGGCCAACGCGGCGATCTCCGAATTTCTTGCGTCACGCTTCGGCATCGATCGATCTCTCGCCGCGCGAATCATGTCATCGAATTCAACGATCGAACTGGATCATGGCACCGCCGAATCCGCCCTGCATGCGATCCGATCCATGATCATCTGCGATCCCGCCTGCGGCGCAGGCCATTTGCTGACAGCGTCGGCGAACGCTGTCGAGCACGCGGAACGAAGATTGCAGGCCATCGCAGGCACGACGCTGGATACGATCGCCGGCATCCGTCAACGTATCGCGACACGACAAATCCACGGCTACGACATCGACGACGACGCCGTCGCGATCGCGCAACTTCGCCTTTCGTTCTGGGAATCGTCGAACGCGGCAGCCCGTTCGCCATCTGGAAACATCCGCGTGCGCGACACGCTCGCCGAACTGCCTCAAACTGGCGCGGCCGACGCGTCATTCGACATCGTCATCATGAACCCGCCTTATGTACCCACGTATTCGCGGCAATCACGGAGCGATCTGCGAACACCCATCCGCGAGTTCGCGCGAAGCCGCGGAATGAAGGGTCGATTGAATCTGTTTGGCTGCTTCATTATCCGCAGTCTCGAATTGACGAAGAAAGGCGGCGTCCTCTCCCTGATCGTCCCCGATACGTTCGCGTCGGCGGGCGCCTATGAATCGCTCCGCTGCGCCTGTGTTGACCAATTCGGGCGGCAAAACTGGACCCGCGTCGATGCGCGCGTTTTCAAAGCGCACGTCGGCAGCGTCATCCTGACGTGCTCGAACGATGGCGATGCCCTCGCCGCGACATCGATCCGCGAGGCGCCCGAATGCGATTCCCGATTGACATCCCTGGTTGAAGCGATACTGGTCGCCGAACGCGGCGACGAGCAGCGTATTCTCTTTTTTGAAGATGCGATCGAGCGATCCATCTGGAAGATCGTTCGACAAATGGGGAGGCAGTCGCTGGCGTCGATCGCGAGAATACGCGACGGCGTCAACACGGGGCCACGACGAATGCGCGACATCCTGCTGGATCCGGCGGCGCCGTCAATCTTCCGTCGTCCGTTGATCGAAGGGGCCGACGTCCACGCGCACGGATTCCTGCTGCATGATCCCACGCGGACCATCCTCTACAATCCCACGATCGTCGACGACGCCGCGAAGTCGGCCGGTACATCGTTGCGCGATCCCGATATCTTCGATGCTCCCAAGATATTCTCTCGACAGACCGCCGATACGATCATTGCGGCGATCGAACCCGCCGGCGGAATCGTCTCCCTCAATTCCGTGCACTGCATCCAACTGACATCCGGAAGCGTCAAGAATCTCCCGGGACTCGTCGCCTTCTTGAACTCGCCCCTGATTCGGCTTTACTACGCAATTGATGGCGGCGAGCAACGCAGCGTCCTCCCGCAGGTCAGAATCGCCTGGCTGCGTCAGCTGCCCGTTCCGCGGCAGATGGACACGCTTCTGGAATCCCTGACGCCGATCGCAACCGCATGCATCGAGAAACTCAGACGTCGCGAATCCGTCGACGCCTGTATTGCCGCAATTCATCAACACGTGTGCAACGCCTTTCGTGTCCCGCCCCCGATTCACACAGCGGCCTTCGATCGTTATCTGAATCGCTTTCCGCGCTTCGCCGAACAGGCCAGTCACGCCCGACGTCGTACCAAGGTCCGAGTCGCGTGATCTCCCGATAACCCGTGCCCGCCCGAATACGCCCTGATAGCGCCGCATCGTCCGCGTACATCGGCGAAATTCGCCGATCGTGTTTCATCCTCTGCGCAATTCGTGCCGATCTTGCACGACGGAGGGGATACAGAATGTTCGGTTCGCCAAATAATCGACGTGTCATGGAGCGCCATGCTACCGGAGGCCTGATCCGATGGACCGGTGCGGAGATGGCTCGAGCCAACGACGGCTGGCTCTGCGACTGCTCCGTCAGCGGTATCTCGTTCACGACTTCATTTGAAGAGG
Source organism: Phycisphaerae bacterium (assembly GCA_029259995.1). Lineage (GTDB taxonomy): Bacteria > Planctomycetota > Phycisphaerae > UBA1845 > UTPLA1 > ECT2AJA-110-A. The sequence continues at coordinate 10,733 of JAJDEC010000588.1, read as the reverse complement.
CTCCGGCGCCGGGTGATCGTATCCGAATCCTGGGCGGCGACTCGCAAGGCCAGTTGCTCAATGTCGTTCGCGTGCGGCCTCTGAGAGGTGATTCCGTGATGATCGCCTGTACCCCGAATCGAGGCTGATCGGACCCACCTGCGTTCGAAGACTCCGGGAATCCGATAGCCTCGCCAAAGACCGCGTAGGCCCGATACTGGCGACGCCGGTTCCGAATGGCCGTTCGCGGCCAGTCCGACGACCAAGCCAACGGCAGCCGCCCCATCGACTCGCCGCAGCACACTTGCCATAAATCTAATAAAAACATGAACTTAGCAACACACGTGCGCGTCAGGCTCGCTTTCGGCGCTACCGAATTCGCGAAAACCACGTATAATATATGGACTGGGGCCTGACTGGCGTTCTCTGCATGGGCGTTCTCGTGTCGTCGTCGCGGCGCTGTTCCGCGAGTCATCCGACGGCTCACTTCATTGGCTCCGAAAGTCCCGACGGCAGGGATTGACATGGCCCCAAGTCTGCGGGATCCACCCCGTATGGACGGTGTCGCTGTCACTCTGTCGCTTTAGATAAGGAGTGGCCGATGATCCAGCAAATTGACCAAGCGAATCCGGAGCGATTCAAGCCCATCACACGGGCCAATGTTTCGAAAACGCCCTACTGGAGCCAGCTCTCCCCCGATTTGCAGGAGGCGATCCAGGTCGTGTCCGCCGTCCTGCCCTTTCGCTCGAATGAGTACATCGCCCGCGAACTGATCGACTGGGATCGCGTCCCGAATGATCCAATCTATCAACTCACATTCCCGCAAAAAGGAATGCTCTCGGAGAATCACTACGAAGCCGTCGCCGAGTTGATCCGCGCTGATGCACCCTCGGAAGAAATCGAACGCGTTGCCGACGCCATTCGACTTCGTCTGAATCCGCATCCCGCCGGTCAGATGACGCACAACGTGCCGCAGTATCTCGGCATGGCGGTTCCCGGCGTCCAGCACAAGTATCGCGAGACGTGTCTGTTCTTCCCGAGTAACGGCCAGACGTGCCACGCCTATTGCACATTCTGCTTTCGCTGGGCCCAGTTTGTCGGAAACGACGATCTGAAGTTCGCAAGCCACGAAGCGGACACGCTCGTCAAGTATTTGCGCGATCATCGCTGGGTCACAGACGTGCTCTTTACCGGCGGGGATCCGATGATCATGGGAACGAAAGTGCTGAAGCGCTACATCGAGGCGCTGCTCCATCCCGATCTCGAACATGTCCAGACGATTCGCATCGGAACCAAGGCCGTCGCCTATTGGCCGCAGCGCTTCGTCACGGACGGCGACGCCGACGAGCTGATCGCCCTTTTCGAGCGGGTTGTCGAATCCGGAAAGCATCTCGCCATCATGGGCCACTATTCCCATCCGACGGAGCTGTCGACAACGATCGCCGAAGACGCGGTGCGGCGCATTCGCTCAACGGGCGCCAATATTCGCATGCAATCCCCGCTGATCCGGCACGTCAACGATGACGCGGGCACCTGGGCCGACTTGTGGCGGACGGGCGTTCGCCTGGGCGCCGTGCCTTATTACATGTTTGTCGAGCGCGACACGGGCGCTCGGCGTTATTTCGAAGTACCGCTCGTCAAGGCGTGGAACATCTTCCGTGACGCCTTCAGCCGCGTGTCCGGTCTCGCCCGCACAGTCCGCGGTCCCTCGATGTCGGCGGTCCCCGGTAAGGTTCACATCCTCGGCGTGACGGAAATCGGCAACGAACGCGTGTTCGTACTCGAATACCTGCAGGCGCGGAACCCAAGACTCGTTCGCCAACCGTTCTTCGCACGCTTTGACCCGACGGCGTCCTGGTTCGATCAGCTCGAGCCCTTCAGTGAGCGCGATCAGTCGTATTTTCCACATGCTGAAGAACACGACGAAATGGACGAAATGACACACGTTCCCCTGCGCATATCGCCCGGCCTCTCGACGACATCCCGAAGTTAGCCCGGCATGACGGTCCGACCGAGAATCGCGAGCACGGCCTGCCTGCGTCACTATCGGATGAAGCCGATCGAACATCGGCCCGACTTATGAGGGAGTGTGTCTCTCTCATGTGTCGGAGGTACTGCCCCGTGATGACATCGGACGACAATCCCTGCTCGATTCAAGTTGGCAGCATCATGTCGAGCCCTGTTCACACAGTGCAGATGGACGACTTTCTCTACACTGCCAAGGGCGTTCTTGACACCCATCGCTGCCATCACGTCGTCGCCCTGGACCGAACCAAAGTCGCCGGCGTCGTATCGGATCGCGACGTCCTTCGCGCGCTGAGCCCGTTCGTCGGAAACGATTCGATGGAGCGATCGCAGGACGCAAACACGATGAAGCGACGGATCCATCAGATCATGTCGCGCATGCCGATCACGATCAATGCACGTGACCTCGTCGCCGTGGCGGCCCAACGGATGATCGACAAACACGTGTCGAGCCTTCCCGTCCTGAGCGAGGAAGGCGCACTCGTCGGCATCGTCACGACGCGCGATATCCTCCGATGGGCTGTCAACGCATGCCCAGTGCCGGTGCCTGCCGCATCGAATGAGAAGTAAGTTCAAGAGCGGAATGAACCCTTGAATCTGTTCCAGCCACATTGCATGTGGCGAACCGGCGATTCGCCGGTTCCACACGACGAATCATTCCCTGTAAGTACTTTGCGTCGGGGCGCACTAATTCGTAACAATGGCGATCTGGTGCGCATTGATCACGAGCACACCTTCGTCATCCCGTTGCGCAATTTCTCCCTTGATGACAATTTCCTTCAGCGATTCCATACCGTGTTTGCCTTTGACGCTGGTGCGCAGCGGCTTGCCGTTGTCGCCCACGATCTGAATCGTCGCCGTGTTGGCGGCAAGGGATTCCGGCGTCTCGCAGCAATAGTCCCACGGCGTACTGCAGCGATCGCCGTGAAGTTGATCGCAAGACTTCAGCGACGAGTCCGTCAATACGAACACGGCGGCCCCGTCAACGAACGGTCGCCCGCGCCCTCCGATTCGTCCGCGAACCACGACGTCGCCCTTCTTCTGACCGCTTTCCTTGAGTGCGGCGACGGCCACGGCGTTGGCGGGCGGCTGCGCCACGAAAATGCCCGCGAACACATCCGACGTCGTCGCATCGACATGATCCGCCGATGTATCTCCACTGTTGTCGGACTTGCTCTCGCAACCCGTCGCCCAGAACGCCCCCATCAATGTCAGACAGACTATCGCGTGAATCGATTTCTTCATGTCTTGCTCCCAAACGGCCGCAATCGACCTGGTTAGATTCCTTCACTCCGCAACGCCTGCACGATCGGCAGACGCAAACACTGCCACAACGCCGGCATCACACCCACGACGCCGATCCCGGCGCCGGCCAGCAGACCAATCAACAACACCGGCGCATCGACGACAATCGCGAACGCGCCCATTGAAAACCGAACGGCGATACCGTCAATGAATACGATCCCCACCATCGCTGCAAGAATCCCCCCCGCTGCAGCGGCGATGCCCGATTCCTGGAGGAAACTGATGCCGATCGCCCGTCGGGAAAAGCCCAGCGTCTGCAGCGTCCCCAGCTCCCGAACCCGACTCGCAAATGCCGCGTGCATCGTGTTGAGCCCGCCGAACAGGCCGCCCAATCCGATCAGACACGCCGTGACCCAGACCATGGCGCGAACGGGGCCATAAAACGCCAGCAGGCTCGCGTAGTAATCGGACTCCCGCATGGCAACAAGCTCCAGATCGAGCCGCTGGGCACACCAGATTTCCACATCCGCGAAGTCCGCCTCGCCCAGCGTTGCAACGACGCACGAAAGCGTGTCGCGCTTCGTCGCAATCTGCAAATCCGTCAATGGTACCCAGATCTCCGCATCCATGACCGTCCGCGGCGCCGCAAACTGCCCCACGATCAACCAGGCCCGATCGTCAAACCAGAGTCGCTTGCCGACGGCGATCGTCGATGCATCGACACCGAGCCGCGTCGCGGCAAAGCGCCCGACGATCAGCTCATCCGATCCGGGTCGCGCCGCGCGGCCGTCAACGATCTGCACTTCCGGATGCACGAGGAATGCCGCGTCCGTGACACCGCGAAAGACGGCCGTGTGCGATTCCTCCGACGCTTCACCGTCCGTCCCGACGACCAGCGCCATGTGCACTTCGGGCGACACGTAATCGACCCCCAATCGGCGCTGGATTCCGGGCACGCTGGCCGCGAGCAGCGCCGCCGCGTTCTGCTGGATCTGGCTCCGCTCCGTGCTCTCTTCGCTGCCGGCGCCGAGCAACATGACATTTGACGCGGAATGCTGAACCCGCAGGCTCTGATACATTCCGCGAACAAAACCGCCTGCCGCCAGTACCAGCACCACGACGAGCGCGCAGCCGAACACACTGGCCGCCAGCCGGAACGGAGAGCGGCCCAGGTTTCGTACCGCATATTCGAATGGCAACAGCCTCAATTGCATTTGCACGTTCCAATCACTCAAACGGCCCGGAAACAGCTCACGATGTCACGCCGCGACGCCTGCCACGCAGGCACGACGCCCGCCAGCACGCCGACACACGCCGCGATCAACACACTCCACACAATGGTCTCCATCGACGACACAACCGGAATACTGTGCCCCTCGACGGACAGCGCGAGCGAAGCCGTCGTCAGAAATCCGTAGGCAAGTCCGCCGCCGATCGCCGCTCCGACAATGCTCAACGCGAGTCCTTCGCTGATCATCAGGCCCGCGATCTGACTGCCCCTGAACCCGAGCGTCTGCAGAATCGCATGTTCGCGAACACGATCCTGAACGCTGAGCACGATCGCATTGCCGATCAAGGCGAGAACGGCCCCCAGGCATCCCCATCCCAGCCATCGCATGAATCCGACGATCTCTATTGCATCGGCCGCAGCCCGCGCCACAAACGCCTTCTCCGGGATCGTCTTCGTCGGTTCCTGCGCCGAAGCAAAGATCGCGTCGATCGCCTTCGAAACTGAATCAATCGCCGCGGCGTCCGAGACATTGACGTTGAACTGCGTCACGATTCCCCCGGCCCGACTATTGGAAGCGAACTGAAGGAAACTCAGATCGACATACGCCACATTCTGATCTGCCGGTTCCGACGAACGAATCACACCGGCCACGTAGACCGTAATTCCGGCCGCTTCAAAACGATCCCCTGCGTGCAATCCGCGTCGTTGTGCGAGGGCCTCGCCCAACAGCGCCCCATCACTGCGGCGGCACCACGCGTCCATCGATCCTTCCACGAACTCAAGCGTCGGCGCATGATGGGAAACAAACGCCTCCGTCGGTACGCCCCGAAACGTCACGACGTCCAGACTGGTCCGGCAATTGCTGACGACGATCTTCATCGGGACCACGGATGCGACACCGTCAATTCGAGCAATCTCCTGCTCGTAGGATTGCGGCATCTGACTCGTAAACGGGCAGTATCGATCTTTTCGATAGACGATCAGCGTTGTGTCGCCCGCCCGCGCCGTCGTCGCGGCGTCCACGCCCGACTGCATCGCCTGCACTGCCGAGAACAGGAACATTGCCACTGTCACGCCGGCAATCGTCAGACCGCTCCGGGTCCGCGCTCTGAAGAGCTGCTTGCACACAAGGGGCACGAATCGCATGCCGATCATGCCGCGCCCCCTGTCACCAACTCGCTCGCCTCGGCCAGTCGCCCCTTGTCGAGATGCAGCGTCTTGTGCGAAAACGTCGCACAATGCGCGTCGTGTGTGACCATGACGAGCGTCTTTCCGATCTCCTCGTTCAGCCGGACAAGCAGCGACATGATCGACTCCGCGCTCGCGGAATCCAGATCGCCCGTTGGTTCGTCCGCAACAATGATGGTCGGATCCGTCACAATCGCCCGCGAGATCGCGACGCGTTGTTCCTGTCCGCCGGAAAGCTGACGGGGGAAATGGTCGTGCCGATCGGCGATACCGACGAGTTCCATCGCAAGCGACACGCGCTGATGGCGCTCCTTTCGACGCATCGGATGCAGCAACAACGGCAGCTCGACATTCTCATACGCCGTCAGCGTCGGAACGAGATTGTAGAGCTGAAAAATGTAGCCGATCGTCTGGCTCCGCCATTGGGCCAGGCGACTGCGCGACATGCCCGCCAGCTCGTGTCCGTCAATCACAAGGCTCCCTTTCGTCGGTCGATCAATCCCGGCAATCAGGTTGAGCAATGTCGACTTGCCGCTTCCGGAAGGGCCCATCAATGCAAGAAACGCGCCGGACTCAACATCCAGATTGAGATTCGCCAGGGGCGTGATTTCAACGTCGCCCTTCTTGTATGTTCGCGTCAGACCGCGACACTCAATCAGCGCCATCGCCCGCCTCCTTTCCCTCGCCGACAACGCGAATGCGCTGTCCTTCCACGAGATTCGCCGGCGCATCGACAATCACTCGATCGCCCATACGCCCGCCATCGCGCAATTCGATGTAGCCGTCAGCCGTTTCAGAACCCGGCTTTACGACACGGCGCCGCGCAACGCCGTCGGATTGATCCGCGATCCAGACGAATGTCCCATTCGGGTCCTCATGGACTGCACGTTTCGGCGCGAGAATCATGCGCGACGGACCGTCATCCGTTTGGCCGATTCCAGTGACTTCCAGGAATTTCGCCCGCGCGAGCATCTCCGGCTTGAGTTCCGCGATCGGATCGTCGATTGCGACTTTCACCTGGAGCGTGTTCTTCTGAATGTCCGCTTCATGGACAATTCGCGAAACGCGCCCCGAAAAAACCCGATCGGGCAACACGCCCACGATCAATTCTGCCGGTTGACCGACGCCGATCTTCGACGCATCAACGAGCGGAATATCCACGCGGACCTGAAGCTTCTTCGGATCATACAAGCGCACGGCCTGCGCCGATTGCGGGTTGTCCATGCTCTTCATCAGCTTGGATCCCGGTTCGACCAGTCGCGTCAGGACGATGCCGGATGCCGGCGATCGAACCTCCATTCGCGCGAGTCGCAGCGCCGCATCGTCACGAACGGCCTGCGCCGTGGCGACAGCCGCCTCGGCTTGTTGTACGGCGGCCTCGGCCTGCTTGACGGCGCGCGTGTCCACGATTCGCAGCTCCAGATGGCGCCGCGCGGCGGTCAGTTCCGCACGATGCGCCACCAGCTGGGCGGCAAGCATGGGCTCTCGCAGCCGAACCTGTTCCGCGTTCGCCTTCTGCACCTCATACGCCTGCCTGGCGTGCACGAATTCGATCTCGCTGGCCTGTCCGCGTTCATGCAGTGGCGTCACTCGATCGAGATCCGCCTTCAGGGAGATTGCCGCCGCTTCTTCGCTCGCCAGTTCCGCGGGCCATCGATCGAGGGCCGCCTGCGATTCAGCCAATCGCGCTGCAAGCACGTCGCATGCGCGACGCAATTCGATCGGATGCTCCCAATTCTGCCGGGCTTCCTCCAGCGCCGCCTGCGCGAATCCGACATGGGCCCGCGATTCCGCGAGCCGCCCCTCGGCCAGCGCCAGCGCGATGCGCGCATCGTCATCTACCATCCGAGTGACGATCTGGCCGGTCTCGACGCGATCCCCCTCCAGCACCAGCACTTCTTCGACGATTCCGTCCGCAAGCGCCGACACGGCAATCGCATAAGGATCGGCCTCCACCCAGCCCGGCGCCTGGACGACTGCGGACGAGGTCGACCGCCCCGGCCCGCCGGACTTGGCGACGAGCGGCGCGACACGCACATCCGTGACGGGCAGCAACAGATCGCGCGCCGAGAATCCCAGAATCCCGATGGTTGCAAGGACAATACCGCCCGGAAGCAGGACGCGCGTCTTCCAGCGACGTCGCGGAAATGGAACCTCGGTCCCGGCAGACCGCGACAATGCAGCGTCCCGCTCGCGCGTCAATGAACGTAGATCAATTCGATCCTGACTGGACATAGGATGACATGCTCCAATTACACCGAAACGAACTCGCGTTTCGACGAATGCGCACGACGGCACGATCGCGCGTGTGACTCAATACCACTCGACATGAACACGACGTGCGCCAAGGCACACTTCGCGCGACGAGCTAGATCTGTAACCTGGGTAAGCAACATGCAGCGCGAGAACCGCGCGCAACGTCAGATTCGCGGAGGATGGAAGACGCGTTCGCCCGACGGATTCGCGGGGCGTGATTCGGAAGCGGGCGCCGCATCAAGGACCGGCGTCCAGGCGTCAACAACGCAGACATCATGGGAAGTCGAACACGGAACTTTGCCGTATCCACACGGGGCCGGACAGGTCGGCGGACATTCGCAAGGCCCGTCACTCGCCGGCATGCCGCGCGACGAGTCGCCGCCAGCGGCCGAATCGATTGGACCTTCTGCCCGACAATCAATGCAGCAAGACGCATCGTCGACATCCCGATTGCGGCACGTATCCGCCAGGCACGGCAGAACGGACGTCGGCAATCCGATGCCGACCAACGCAAGCAGCGCAAAGAGATGTCTGATTTGGCGATAAAGCCGCATATGCAAGGAATACTCCTGAATCATCTGATCGTCTACTATATCATCGGTAATCGCCAGTTGCAGCTTTTTCCCTCCCAAATCGCGTGCCGATAACGCAAGTTACATTCGGAAGACATTCGCAGCGTCCTTTGCCGACCGCAATTGACGATCCTGGCGATATCGATGAGATTTGACAGGAGATCTTGGTTTAGATCCGAATGTCGAACCGCGACCTGGTGTCGGCAAAGAATCGACGTTTCTCGATATTCAGCAGGGAAAGCCATGCTCGTACTTCCTTTGATTCCAAGAGCCGCGGACCGTATCGATCGTCGCCATTGGCTTGCGATGGCGCTGCTGACAGCCTGCGTCGGCTGTCACGGTGCGGCGCGCATCACGCCCGATCCGCGAATCGAACCCGCCGCCAGATTGTCGCTTCGACAGACGCTTCCCGTCTTCGAAAACAACGGCAATCGGGCCGAATGGCGGGATCTTTTGACCGCAGCTGACGAGGCCGACGTCATTATCCTGGGCGAACAGCACGACGACGCGACGGCCCATGCGGCGCAGCTCGCATTCTTCGAGGACGCCGCGGCCAAATGGCCTGACACAAGCCTGTCCATGGAAATGCTTGATCGACGTCGCCAGGCCGCGGCAGACGACTACGTCGCGGAAATCATCGATCGCGAGCAGTTTCTGCACGAAATCGCGACAACAAAATTTCGTACCCTTGCCATGGCGTATCTCAATGACCAGATGGATCGCGCCACGTTCGAGACGCGCATTCTCAAAGTCGGCTGGCCCGACTGGGAACGAAACTATCAGCCGATCATCGATGTCGCTCGAGCGCACAAGCTCCACGTCATCGCCGCCAACACACCCTGGAGACGTTACGGCAGCCTGGCGAATCACGACGGTTTTGAGCGACTCGCTTCGCTCACGGCTGCGCAGCGCCGGCTCGTCGAAATCCCCCAGTTTCTCCCCGAGGGCGCCTATCGGCAACGATTTGAGGACGTCATGACGCCGGCATCCAGCCGCGAGCCCAAATCGCCCGAGATTGATCGCACCAGTGAACGATCCCGACGCATCGCCGGCGCCTATCGCGCGCAATGCGTGATGGACGCGACGATGGCAGACTCGATCGCCGACGCACTTGCCGAACGATCCGGGCGCATCGTGCATCTCGTCGGTCAATTCCACAGCGACTTCGACGGTGGGCTCGTCCAGCAGTTGCGCCGTCTTCGTGCTGGCGTGCGCGTGCTGACGATCAGCTTTCAATCCGTAAACTCCGACACATTGCGGGAAGAGGATCGCGATCGCGCGGCCTTCGTCGTCTACACGCAATACGCCGAAGGACTTGACGACAGCGAACAATAGTCGCCAAGCACGAATCGATCAGGCAGTGCCGTTTCGACGAAGCAATCCGCTCCCGTCGTGCGTCTTCTCGCGTCAACCGATCGATCCCGATCGGCTGCAAACATCTCTCAAACTTCGCGATTGGATTCACAGTCGACTGCCGTGTATGATCGACCCGAGGCCGCGTCGGACCGATTACCATGCAATTACTTCGCAAAGCCATCCTGGACGACTCCTATCTACTTGATCTCGATGCGCGCGATGTCCATGCGATTTTCGAGGCGGCGCTCAATCAGGTCGTCGGTCGCGGTCTGCTTCCCGCCGATCGGCGGGACGAAGTCGAATCACTCCTGATCGAACGCGAAGAACAATCGGCGACTGCCATTGGCAGCGCCGTCGCCGTCCCTCACGTCTATCTGGATTTCTTCGACAAGCCCGTGATTGTCTTTATCCGGCTGGCGCGACCACTGAACCTCGGCGCCCCCGACGGCGTCCCGACGCGATTCGTGTTCCTTTTGCTCGGCCCCGAAGGCCGGGCGTCGGAGCATCTCGACACGTTGATGAACATTGCCCGACTCATGTCGGACAATCAGTTCAGATACGACGCGCAGATCGCGAAGAACAAACGTGCAATGCTCGAAGCCATTGAGCGCTTCACAGAACGTCGCGAGCGAGATCGGCGCGAACCGGAACCGACGACAGAACCCGACGCCCTGACCTGGACCGGCAAATTCGCCGGCGGTCTTCGAGCCGACATCAAGCGGCGATTGCCGCACTACGTGTCCGATTTCACGGACGCCCTGACGGCCAAAAGCATCGGCTCCGTCTTCTTCCTTTTCTTCGCGTGTCTCGCGCCGGCCGTCACATTCGGCGGCATCATGGCCGATCAGACGGGCGGTCACATCGGCGCCGTCGAAATGATC
>JAJDEC010000587.1 GCA_029259995.1 Phycisphaerae bacterium | reverse complement strand
CCGCCGACGCCGTTCGGCAGCGTCTCCGCAACTGGCGCGCGGTTGCCGCCCGCTTCACCCCCGCCGCTGCCGCCATCGTCCTGCTCGCGATCCTCATCGCCTTCAATCCGAGCCGACAGCGTCGCAGCTACGCCGATGTCATCTACGCCCCCGACGGCGGCGCCCTGACCGCCCTCGATAAGTTCGGTCGCACCAAAGGCCCATGTCCTCTCAAAGACACATATGTCGACGTCGACATCAGCGGTCGATTCGCCCGCGTCACACTCTGGCAGACATTCCACAATCCATACAACGACAAGATCGAAGCCGTCTACACCTTCCCGATGAGCCACAGCGGCACCGTCGACCGAATGACGATGAGCATCGGCGAACGCATCATCATCGGCGAAGTCCACGAGCGCGTGCGCGCCAAAGAAATCTACGAAACGGCCAAACAACAGGGCCACGTCGCCGCCCTGCTCGAACAGGAACGCCCCAACATCTTCACACAGTCCGTCGCCAACATCGAACCCGGCGCCGAAATCCTCGTCGAGATCAGCTACGTCGAAACCATCACGCCCCGCAACGGCCTCTGTGAATTCGCATTCCCAATGGTCGTAGCCCCGCGCTTCATCCCCGCAACCGACGACAATCCCCTCGGCGACGCCGCGAACTTCGCGACGCGCCGAGAAGGCGTCAATCTCCTCGCCCCCGGCCATGTCGAAATCGACGAACGCAACGAGGACTTCGGCGATAGTGCGCTGTGGAGCATCCTCGACGCCGCCATCCCCATCGAAGTCACCAACGAAACCACATGGCAATCCGACGCCGACGGCAATCCGACCAGGCCAATCGCCACGTTCAAAGCCGACTACGACGCCCTCGCCGACGAACCCGGCGCCATCTACTCCAACGGTACGGGGCAAATCAACGGCCGCTGGTTTGCCTTCGATCGCAACACCCTCTCACGCGGCACGACCGCCGTTCCCGACGCCCCGCGCATCACGCCCCCCGTCGCGCCGCCCGACACGCGCGCCGGCCACGACATCACCATCAGCGTCAACCTCGACACCGGTGGTCCCGGCATCACGGAAATCGAAACCCCGCTGCACGACACAACGATCACCAGCGACGCCTACGATATCGCCGGTCTCGCGACGCACACGAAAATCGAACTCACGAATCAGACCGACATCCCCAATCGCGACTTCGTCCTCCGCTGGCGCGCCGAAGCCGACGAAATCACCGACGCCGTCCTCACGCACACGGGCGATCTCGGCAACTTCGTCACGATCATGCTCGACGCGCCTGCCCGCGTCGAAGCCGACGATCTCGTCCCCCGCGAAATCGTCTTCGTCATCGACACGTCCGGCTCCATGAACGGCGAACCGCTCAACAAAGCAAAGCAGGTCATGGCCCAGGCCCTGGAAGCCATGAGCCCCAACGACACATTCAACGTCATCGCCTTCAGCGACAGCGCCACACCGCTCTGGGACGCGCCGCGCGAAGCCACAATTGACAACATCGACGACGCCCACGTCTTCGTCGCCAATCATGAGAGCAATGGCGGAACGCAAATGATGCACGCCGTCCGCATGGCACTGGCATCTGACAACACATCACCCCGCAGAAACAGCAATAACCTCACCAACCTCTACAACGCGATTGACCTTGAGCAACTCGCAACCCTCTCCGCCAATGGTCGACACGTTGTCGTCTCGCTCGATCCGTACGACATCGTCGCTCTGCGCCCGGAATCCGACGACGACGACATCAGCGCGGCCGTCATCCTCGGCGACGACGCATCCATCTACATCAGTGGTCTCCATTATCCCGTCGATACGCTTCGACCCGACGAAGCCGTCCTGCTCACCGGCTGGCTCCGCACCAGCGCCGACGGCGAGCCCTATATCGAAGCCGACGAATTCGGCCCGGCGTTGCGACCTGCCCATCTGCTAAGCCCCGCCGATTTGCGCAGTTTCACCCCCGATGACCGCCGCCTTCGCCTCCTCATCAATTGCGAAGACATCGACGGCTTCACCGATCCCCAGTCCGGCGATTGGATCGAAGGCGTCCCAACCGACAACGACGAATTCGTCCTCTTCGAAGGATTCCAGATCCACCAGCACGACGACGCCTCTGCCATGCTCCTGACAGGACGCTGGACCGGCGGCGACGACGCTCGCTTCGTTGTCGAATCGGGTATTCACGTCCCGAGAGAATGGACCGAACCGTCCCCCATGCGCGTCGTCTGCTTCCTGACCGACGGCGAAGTCGGCAACGACATGGCCATCATCGACGAGATCCGCCGAACCGCCGACAAAACGCGCTTCTTCAGCCTGGGCATCGGTAACAGCGTTAACCGCTACCTGCTCGACGGCATGGCCGAAGCCGGCCGCGGCGCCGGCGATGTCATCCTCCTCGAAGACGACGCCCACGCCGCCATCCAACGATTCGTGCAACGCATGAAGGCCCCCGTCCTGCTCAACCCGACGATCGAATTCTCCGACGGTCTCGACATCATCGACATGCAGCCCGAAAAACTCCCCGACCTCTTCGACCAACGCCCCATCGTCATCCACGCCCGCTACGAATCCCCGGGCGCCGGCACGATCACCATCCGCGGCGACGCCGCCGACGGCGCGTTCGAACGCACGATCAACGTCGAACTCCCCGACTATGAGCCGCGCCACGAATCACTTCCATCCCTCTGGGCCCGCGCCAAAGTGGATGCGATCATGAACCGCGACCTGAAAGCCGCCCAGCGCGGAAGTTTCCCCGCCGCATGGCGAAACGAAATCATCGAACTCGGCGAAACGTTCCAGATCATGACGCAGTACACCAGCTTCGTCGCCGTAGAAAGACTGAACGTCACCTACGGCGGCCAGCCCGTCCGCATCGAAGTCCCCGTCGAACTCCCCGACGGCATGGCGCCCGAAGGCGAGATCGCACGGCAACTGATGATCAACGCCGAAAACTACGAATCATGGCCGCAGCGCGTCGACCAAGAGATTGCGAAACAGCGGGAACTTCAGGAATTCGCGACAGCCATGGATGCGCTTGCCCAACACGATCAAGCCATCGGCGACGTGTCCGATGGCGATGGCTTGACGGATCTCGATAGCGAATCGGATGCCGCGGCGAGTCGTAGCGACACAGTTGACTCGCCGGACGTCGAACAGAATAGCGCTGCCCTCAACGCACGCGACACACTGAGCGCACTCCAACAGCGCAACCGCGATCGCGCGGCGCTTGGCGCTCGTTATGCCGAAATGCGCGAATCATCGCACGAAAGCTACATTTCCGGCATTCCCTATCACCAGGACATGACCTATCCCAAGAACTGGCCCGAAATCGCCGCCCGCCGCCGCAGCATCGACGAACTGTCGTCAATCCACGAGCCAGACATTCTGGAAGCCGACAGGCGGACACAGGGACGACACCGCGGAAACGCAAGCAATCGTAAAGGCTCAGCCGTTAATCCAATAATGCCCGCTGAGGACGGAAGCCTGATTATCGAAGGCCTGGAAGTTTCTGATGAGCGCCTGCACTTCGACCAATTCTTCCCCGAAAGAGTCGAGATTCGCGGGTCCCGTCCCACCGACAACTTTGGACGCCAGGTCAACATCGCTGGCAGACCGTTGGTTGATCCATCCGAAGATACTGGCCGCACACAAACCGCGCAAACTCATGGCGGGCTCCTCGGCCAGTCTGGCGTCGGAATCATCGTTGCCCCTGAATCGGGCGAAATTATCCTGATGGGACCGGATGACGATGTAGACCACCTGAGCATCTTGGCGTCGCTGGAAGACTCCACCACAGACATACATGGCGCTGAATTGTACGACGCTGTGTCCCGCGTGAATGGCGCGACCGTTCCTGCTGGCCGCGTGGTTCTCCGCGGCGTCGCGCCCACCACCAGCCCGCCAGCCAGTCACGCAGACGATGAAGTAAATCTGTGGACCGTCGCCCGCGCGAACAGCGGAACGCCGCAACAGTTCGTCGCGGCGTCAAGCACGGCCGGACAATCCGCGCCCGATTCGACGTTCGGCATTCGCTATACTGACCTGAGCGCATGCGTAGGCTACGTCCGCCTTTATGAGGGTGACGATTTCAGTGAGACGTCGTCGGCGGATTCAACGGTTATTCTGTCAGCAGGCCGGGATGGTCGGTACGGAACGACTGGATATCTGACAACTCGCGAAGCACAACAATACTCGCATGATGATTCAGGGAAAGCCGGAGTTGAACTCCGAGGAGCGCGTATCAGAGGCGCATGGGACCAAACAGACCAGCCATTTCCCCCCCTCGATCTCCACGCCTACACCGTCGACAGCATTCCCGCGCTCGATGACGTATCTACCGACGAACAAGGCGACTCCGCGTACGCCCCCGCGGGCGCGTCATCCAATCCGCACAAACCAGCAACCAGTACAGAACAAAGCACCAAACAATTGGGCAGCCGAACTCGTCGAGTCTATGCACTCAAGAACGTGAATCCCGAACAGGCTCGTGAAATGATAGAGCAATTGATGGAGCAATCGAATCCCACCCCGGATTCAGAACCCGAATCGAAAACCAGAGAACCGACCGACTACGTCGACATGGCCCTTATCGGTGGCCGCGCAGCCGGCGCAATATTCCAAGGCTTCGACGCCGGCGTTCCCGACGATCCGGATCGCGCGGCGATATCGACCCAAATGAATCCGTTTTCTCCAGCCGTACCATTGGCTGAAGACACGGACGAAGAGGGCCCGTCGCCGAAGTCACAACACGAAACGCGCAAAGACGATGTCATCCGTCGGCAAGCCCTGACGAAAGAGTCAGTCCCACGGACGCATGAAACAGCAACCACCGATCGCGACGACAATCAGTCGGCAGCCCGACGCACGCAGATGGATGCCGACACCGGCATCAAAGAGGCGCACAAGGCAACCGACATCTTCAAGTTGGAAACAACTCCTGAAGATCAGCCGGTCTTTTCGTTCTGGAGTTTCGGCGTGGAAACCGGCGCCACCCAGGAATTGGACCAGAGTATTCCTGTTTGGTCGCGCCTCGTGCCCAAGGTCGAATTCAACACGACTTCGTTGAGCTGGATCCTGGACTGCCTTGGCGAAACCGTCGGTACCGAGATCACGATCGATGTGGACGCGATCCGATCGGCGGGCTATGCCTGCGAATCGCGTGTGACCGGCCATTTTGAAGCCGGAACATTTTCCGAAGCGCTCTCGACGTTGCTTGAAATCGTCGCCAAGGATCGAGAACCCCTCGACTTTGTCGCAACAACCGAAGGCCTCCTCATCACAACCCAATCCGCCGCCCGACAAATGCTCGGCCTCGTCATCGCCGCGCACAACATCGCCGACTTCTTCGCGGACGAAGACCTCCCCACGATGATCACGACTCACGACGCCACCGACATGCCGCCAACCTGGCTCATGTCTCGATTCATCGCCGACATCGCCGCTGGTAGCGCCCTCACCCACGCCGGTCGCATCCGCACCAACGCCCGCTTCGAAGGCGACAACGTCATCATCACCCACACGCCCGAATTCCATCGCCAGATCGCCAACTGGCTCGCCGCCCTCCGCTCCGCAAGATTCGAATCGCCCACGTCCGCCGCCGACGTCTACCGCGTCGCTGCCGGCCTACGCGCCGGCACCCACAACGCCGACGACGTCCTCACCCTGCTGAACGCCTACCCGAACGACGCCCTCGCACGGCAACTCCTCGACGCGACGCTCGCCCAGCACGCCAACATCGTCGGTCCCCCGCCCCCGCTCGAATCCGTCATGGCGATGGCAGCGAACGAACTCCGCAGCGCCGCGTCCCGAACAAAACGCATCTCAACATGTATCGATGAACCCCTGCTGGCGCTGATGGCCGGCACAACGGTCCCGACGCAAGAATCATTGCAAGGCGAACAAGACAACGCCACCCGATCGACGCCCCGGCGCAAACCATCGTCGAATCGAAGCCCTGCGTC
The DNA here is from genome assembly GCA_029259995.1 of Phycisphaerae bacterium. Classification (GTDB taxonomy): domain Bacteria; phylum Planctomycetota; class Phycisphaerae; order UBA1845; family UTPLA1; genus ECT2AJA-110-A. The sequence continues at coordinate 11,179 of JAJDEC010000587.1, read as the reverse complement.
GCCGCCGCGCTACAACCGACACGGCGTCACCGTCAGCGTTCTGCTCGCAGATTCATCAAAGGCAACGCTCGACGCCGCGAGGCAATCCGGTTTGAAAATCGAAAGCGTCGCGACGTCCGCCAATGTCGCCATCGGCAACATCCCCCTGACGCGCCTGACCGAGCTGGCAACACGCACAATCGTCCGCCGCATCGAAGCCGCGACATTTCACCAGTCGCCGGGTGCCATGCCGCCGCCCAACGTCGGCATGCGACAACGAACTAGGGTCAAAATTTCAGGTTCGTAGGGTGGGCCGTGCCCACCAGGATGCCGGGTGCCATGCTTGCCCTTCAAGGCAAGCATGCCGCAACGAAGCAACTCTTCAATACGCCAGGTTCGTGCCACTGGGTGCTTGCCACCCAGTGCCTCGGCCGCCGAGAGAACCACCAAAAACCAACAAATGCCCCGCCCGCGTCAGTGCCCAATCGTTCCCCAGTGCGCCCGTCACCGATCCCCGTAGGGTGGGCCGTGCCCACCATGACGCCAGGTGCGATACGCATGCCATGCCGACGCCCAACGTCGGCATGCCGCCTCACGCCCCATACGCCCAAGTCTCCCCCGGCGCCATCCGCTTCACCTCAACCCCTTTCGGCGCAAACTCCGAGAGATCCTCAACCAGCAATCCCGGAAACGTACTATGATGAATCGGCACCGCGATCTTCGCACCGATCATCTCCGCCGCCCGCGTCCCCAGCTCAGGCCCCATCGTGAACCGATCGCCAACCGGAATCAGCGCCACATCCGGCTTGTAAATTTCGCCGATCAGTTTCATGTCGCCGAAGATTCCCGTATCCCCGCAATGATAGATCGTCACACCGCCCATGCGCACGACCGCCCCCATCGGATGCCCGAGATAACGCCCATTCATCGACGACGAATGAAACGCCTGCGTAAACGCGACCCAGCCGAAGTCGGCAACAATCTTCCCGCCCGTATTCCCCGGCTGCACCTTCTCATACCCCTGCTCGTTGAGATACTCCATGATCTCATACGCCGCATAGACTGTCGCATCGTTCTTCCGTGCGATCTTCTCCACGTCGCCGAAATGATCGGCGTGACCGTGCGTCACAATGATATGACTGACCTCCAGATCCGCCGCCTTCATCGTCGCAACCGGATTTCCATCCAGCCACGGATCGACCGCAACCTTGTGAGTGCCATCGTCAAACAAGAAACCGGCGTGTCCCAGAAATGTCAGCGAAACAGACATGATGTTGAATCCTCTCGCGCGTGTCGAATAGTTGATGTTGCCCGAACAATCTAAACTGCGTCACGCAATCGAGCAAAGAAAGGGCACGCTGAAAGCGTGCAACAGTCGTTCCGAGCCGCGACCGTCAGGGAGTCGGTCGCGCGATGCCCGCCACGCGTCACCCTGTCATGCAACAAACAAGATGACCAATTCCGCACAAACCGAATTCCCCAATGCCGCAATCGCAAGAACGTCGGCCGCGAACGCCCCCCTCCCCACGCCACGCTGAAAGCGTGCAACAGAACAGCCCGGGGCCAGTGCCGCCCGCAACGCGGGCAAACGCAGCCCCGGGTATCGAATCTACCCACGTACCAAGCACTGAAAGTGCGATACAGACTTCGCCGAGAAAACACAGGCGGCCGACACGTCGCGTCCGCCCTCCGCGACGGACGACGAATAGCCGCACACGTCGTTGCCGTCCGCCCCCCCGCGCATCACTCCCACGCAAGCCGCGGATAATCCCCGACCGGCATCGTCCACGTCGTAACGAAATCCCAGCCAACAAACGACGCCTGCTGGATCATCTGAGCCGTCGTCAATCCCGTTCCGCCGTTGCTCGTCCCCGCGCCGCTCGTCTGCGTATCCCAATAACAACTCGTCACAACGTGCGGTCCGATCACTCCGCCGATGAACCCACCCTGCGACGAACTCCCCGACACGCTCCCAACCGAATAGCATCGCGTGTACGTCGGCGACAGGAACGTCACGCCGGCAAAGCCCCCAACGCGCGAAGTCCCCGTCACAGTGACATCCGCATGACAGTCCTCCATGATCGCCCGATTGTCGCCGACCATACCGCCGATGTACGTCGAACCGATGACACTCCCCGTCACATAACAACGCCGCACGATGCCGTCATTCTCCGCCGCAAATCCACCCACGCAGAGCTGACCGCGCAGATTCACATTCTCGACGCCGAGATCCTCCACGACCGCGTTTGGTCCGAGCTTCCCGAACAAGCCAATCACGTCCGTCGTCGGCGCCTGAATCGACAGATTCCGCACCCGATGATGCGCGCCGTGAAACGCCCCGTCATAGTGAATCACGCTGTCGCCGAACGTCGTCTGCCCGATCGGTGTGAACGCAAACCCCGCCAGATCAATGTCACTCGTCAAGACAAAGTCCGCGTTCAGAAAACTGTGCGCCAACTGAAGCTGCGCCGCATTGCAGATCCGATACGGATCGCCCGGCGTTCCCGATCCGCCGGAAAATCCGCTCGCAAGCGTCACGCAGGATTCACACGCCGCCTGCTCGACGAGTTGGACGACGAATCCCGCAATGTCGCGCGCGTCGGCCAGTCCGTTGTCGTCAACATCGGAAGCCGCCGCCATCATCGCATCCGTTTCGTCGCCGATCAGAACCGAGACGAACGGCGCAACGTCCTCTGCTGACACGACACAGTCGCCGTTCACGTCGCCGGCCAACTGAGCCGTCGCAGAATCAACTTGGAACTGTAGTAAGATCGCACAGAATGCGCACGCTGACGCCTTGAACATAATCCCAGCCTCCCTCAATTCCCGGAACGCGTCGATAATTCGAGTTCGAAGACCGTCGAAACGCAGATGGACGGAATCAGGATTCGACGGCTGGATACGGACTGCCCGGTTGGGACCGCCCTGACCGGCGTGAACGCGTTGAATCAGACGCTGACATCACTATAACCCCCTGCCATCGCCGAATATTCCGACGACGCCCGCAGCCGCCTCACACTGAAAGCATGACATCGCCGAAGCCCCGAATAGAGCGAAAGCATGCCGGGTGCCATGCTTGCCCTCAAAGGCAAGCATGCAGAGCGCAAATCGATCATGAATTGTCGCGAGATGTCTGAGCGTTCACCTGTATCTCACATGCGCCCCTTGAATCGAGAGCACGCCGCGCGCCTACGCCGCCACAGCATCCTCCGAAGGCGCCGTCCCCAAGACGCGACGACTCGTGAAGCGATCAATCGTGCCGACAAACACATTCATGATCAGAATCGCCCAATAGCATTCGCACTCCAGCACACCGTACAGTCGCATGAAAATCGTCAGCACACCGATTCCGATGCCGAACACGACATGCCCATGCGCCCGCATCGGAGACGAAACGACATCCCCCGCCAGCAGAAACGCCCCCAGCATGAGTTGCCCCGCCGTCAGATGATAAAGCACATACGCAAGCCCGACGGCGCGCCCTCCCTCCGCCGCAAATACCGGAAACCAGACGTAGTCGCCGCCCGACTCAACAGGAAGAATCGACGCAGCAACAAATGCGGCGCTCAGCACCGCAACCGGTAACTGCCATTTCAGATAACCGCGATAAATCAGAAAGAATCCGACAATGACAATCGACAGCGTCGACGTCTCTCCGATCCCGCCGGGGACAGCCCCGATCAGCGTATCGATCCACGGCGGCATTTCATCACGCAACAGCGGTTCAAACCGGAAATTCCCGTCGACCGGCACCTGCCCCTGCGCGAATTGTCGCAGCGACCACAGCGGAGGCGTCAGCTCGAACGCATCCGCCGGCGCCGGAACCGTCGTCTCCAGCCAGCCCTCGTAGTGCTCGACGCGCACCGATTGATCCAGATCGCCTACAAACAGATTCGCCGCCGTCAGAACCGGTCCCAGCGCAATCGATGCCCCGGCGAAAGAAAGCTTCTGCCAGAAAAGAAACTGAACGAACACGCGACCAATCAACGCAGGATGAAGCCAGCCCCCGAATATGACGTTGCCGACGACAGCCGACACAGTCCCGCAGGTCGCCGCGACATGCCAGTCGACATCCGCCGGCAGCGTCAGCCCTGCCAGGATGCCGATCAGAAACGTCCGCGACAAGCGCCCGCTCGACGCCCGACGCAGCGACATGACAAACATCAGATCGACGCCGAACGTAAACACGAGCGACACTAGAATGACGCGCAGCGCATCCACGCCGAATAACGCACAACCTGCCAGCCCAACGACCGAAGCCGCCGCAATCCACGTCCGCAGGATGTGACGATGCGTACTGACCCCACGTCGATGCGGTGCATCGCCGCGCAACGCGGATTCCGACGCCAACCATGGCACGTCAGGCGTCAATGCCGTGTCCCCCCCTCTGTCGACGGCTCCGGACCCGCGAATCGAATACGATTCCGAATAATCGTCTCAGAAAGAGGCAATCTCGACGGACAGACGTGACTGCAAAGGCCGCACTCAATACACGCCTTCAACGCGATTCGCTTCTGATCTGTGCAGACCATTTCCGATTCCAGCCGCATCAGAGACGGCGGATCGATACCGACGGGGCAATCCTCGATACACCATCCACATCGCACACACGGCACCGGGCGCGCCGCATCCGCCTTCGCGAACAACAGCAGCGCCTTCGAATCCGGCGTCACAACCGCATCGTCATATCCCAACGCGCTGCCCGTCAGAGGTCCGCCATACACTGCCTGTGCCGCCGGAACGGCAACCCCCACGCGCCGCGCAAGACGCGACATCGGCGTCCCGATCGGAACGCGATACGTTCCCGCATGCTCCACGGCGTCTCCCGCGATCGTCATCAATGCATGCGTCGTCGGCAGATCGCTCAGCAGCGCATCCGATGCACGACGAACCGTCGACAACGGCAGGACCACAGCGTCCTCGGAGAGGATCGACGCCCCGGGCGCGACTTCCCGATCGAGTACCGCCTTGAGAAGCATGACGGGATGGCACTGCGGATACGGATTCGAAAGCGCCACGATTTCCACGTATCGACCCGCCGCTTCACTCTGAAGCCGGCGCACGACGCGACGATGCCGAAACGGGACCGCGAGAATCGCACGGGATACACCCAGCGCGTCCGCCAGCTCACACGTCGCGTCAATCATCCGCCCCGGAAACTCGACCAGCGTTCGCAGATCCGCCGTCAGATACGGTTCCGTCTCCATCGCATTGACAATCAAGTCCGTCACACCCGCGGCAATCGCCTCGCGCATCACAACATGAAGCGGCGCTCGCGGGATGTCGCAGACAACGCCGCATTCAGCCAACTGGACAATGATCGATTCGTCGTCCCATCCCTGATGCTGCGGCATCCTCTCGTTCGATCCATCCGGCGCCAGAATGGCCCCCGGAAGGAATCCATCTTCCACCGTCCATACGCGCTCGATCTTCGTGATCACGCCCGACGCCGGCGCATGCACGCCGACGGATTGATCGTTCGTCGCCCGCGACAGCGCCTGCCCGAGGACAACGCGATCTCCCACGCGAACGATCGTCTCCGTCAACAGATCACGCCGGACCGTCAACGGAACATGCAGCGGTCCTTCCGCGTGAAACGTCTGAATCGGGCGACGCGCCAGCCCCGCCTTGCGATCCGGCAGATACAATCCGCCATCAAAGGCACTTCGTGGTCCCAACAGATGTGTCAGTATCGAGTGCTTCATGGTGCCGACATACCGTCCCTGGACGTCGAATTAACCGCCAACGCCCGCATCCGCGTCCGGCGACGTGGCGACATCATTACCATCCGCCGATGTTTCGCCATTCATCTGCGCCCAGTGCGAGCCCATCCGACCGCGAATAATTCCCAGCCGGGACGGCGTCGATATGAATTCGAGAATCCGTCGCCCCGTGCGCTCCTTCACCGTCTCGCGCAACGCCTCCGCAGCCCGTGTAAACGGCAGGCGCGTACGAAACAACGCCCGAAACACGCGCCGTACTTCCGAAATCTCCGCTGGCGTGAATTCGCCCGATCGGCGCATCCCGATCGCGTTGTACGAAACACACGTCGAATCATACGTGCCGATGAGATACGGCGGCAGATCCTGTTTGATCCGCCCACCGCCACCCACAAACGCATTCTCACCGATCCGGCAGAATTGATGCACCATCCCCGCGGCGCTCACGATGACGTTGTCATTGATGATCGCATGCCCCGCAATCAACGAGTTGTTGTAGATCTTGACGTTGTCGCCGATCTCGCAATTGTGACCGATATGCGAGTTGGCCAGCAGAAAGCAGTTCTTGCCGATGATCGTCGCGCTCTCCGGCTGCGTCCCGCGATGAATTGTCGAGTTTTCCCGAATGATCGTCCCTGCCCCGATCCGACAGTACGATCGCTCCCCCGTGAAATGAAAGTCCTGCGGAAGATGTCCGACGACGGCATGCGGATGCAATTCGCAATCTTCGGCGATCTCCGTCCAGCCGTTGATGTAGACGCCGGGATACAACTTCACGCGCGGACCGATCTTGACCGGTCCCTCGATCACAACGAACGGCCCAATCTCCGCGGACTCGGATATCTCTGCCTTGCTGTCTATCACAGCACTCGAATGAATCGGCATGCAACGCTCCTCGATCGAATCGCTAACTCAATCCCGATTGTAGGCGGCCGCCGCACATCGGCAATCATCTCCTTCGGCGGCTCGAAGATTCTGATTTCCGGCGTGTCTTTTCCCCACTCGCGACACTAGACTCCACGTCCGCGAACCCAGAGCCGGGCCGTGCACGCAACCCGCTCATCGTTCACAATTGGAGTAACGGATTGACGCTCCCGAATGCTGGTCCCGAATCCAAAGCCGCCGAAGCACGCCTCGGCGTCATCTACGGCCTCGCCTGCTATCTCGCCTGGGGCCTGATTCCGATCTACTTCAAGGCCGTCAAGCAAGTCGCGCCGCTCGAAATCCTAGCCCATCGAATCATCTGGTCCGTCGTGTTCCTCGCCGTCCTGCTTCAATTCCGTCGCGGATGGCCCGCCATTGTCGAGACCGTCCGATCCAGACGCACCATGCTTGCCCTGTTCGCCTCGACGATCCTCATTGCCGGGAACTGGTATACATACATCTGGGCCATCGGCCACGACCAGGTCATCATGGCCAGCCTCGGCTACTACATCAATCCGCTCGTATCTGTCCTTCTCGGATTCGTGTTCCTGAAGGAACGAATGCGCCCACTCCAGTGGCTCGCCGTCGCCGTCGCCGCGATCGCCGTTCTTTACATGACGATCATGATCGGAGAGCCGCCCGTCATTTCCCTCATTCTTGCGTTCACCTTCGCCTTCTACGGCCTCCTCCGAAAAGTCGCCTCCGTCGGCGCACTCCCCGGCCTCGCCATCGAAACCACAATGCTCCTCCCCTTCGCCGTCGGATTCCTCATCTGGTCCTCGCAGGCCGGCACCATGTCGTTCACCAACATATCAACACGAATCGATCTCCTCCTCGCCGCCGGAGGCATCGTCACCGCCGTCCCCCTACTCTGGTTCACCAACGCCGCGCGCCGTCTGCGCCTGTCAACGATCGGTCTCATGCAATACCTCGCGCCGACGCTGCAACTACTCCTCGGCGCCGCCGTCTACGACGAAGAAATGCACAGCTACCGTTGGATTGCATTTGGCGGAATCTGGACCGCACTGTTGATCTACACGATGGACGCGCTCAGCCGGCAAAAACGCGCGAAGACATGAAAAAAAGTTTATCACGGAATTGCGGGAAACCCCTGGCGAATTTGTTGACGAGCCCGCCGCATGGCCGGGCGTCCCGGCAGGGACGACACGAAAATAGCCCGCACTTTCCAAGGGCGGGATTGCGACGATTCTGTTCTCGCATTGCCGTTCTGGAAGGACGGCGCGAAGCTACTGAGCCCCGTCACGTCGTCCCTCCGGGGATTCCGACGAACGCTGACTTCTGAACGCCGGTTGTTGAGTGTCATTTCCCCGGAATCCCGTGATGATCGCCAAGAAACCGTCTCACTCGCGTCCGGCCCATTCCGCTATCCGGCCCATCCCGTCCAGCACTCGCTCGCAGTTGTGTTCGCAGAAATCCGCTGGCAAAGGCTCGTCCAACGGAATCGTCTCACTCGCCGATAGCGCCCGCGCCCCATCAAAATCGACATACGACAACCGCGCCGTCAGTTCGCTCGAATGCCGCGCGAAGGATGACCCCGGAAGAATCGCAACCCCCGCCTCATTCAGAAGCGCTTCGCAAAGCGCCGCGCTCGTCCGAATCCCGCGCCGCTCAAGCCGCTCGCGCAGCGACGTGAAATCGAGAAACAGATAAAACCCGCCGTCCGGCATCGGAAGTCGAATGCCCGCGTCACGCAGGATCTTGACCGAACGCTCCGCCAGCACCTTCAGAATCCGCCGCGAATGCCACAGGTAACGCTCGATGAAGACATCCGGCCGAAACGCATGGATCGCCGCATACTGAATCGGCGCACACACCGACGTGTACGTCTCACTCGCAATCGCCGCCATCGAATTGCAAAGCCATCGCAACTGCGGCGGAAATACAAACGTCCCCAGCCGCCATCCGCCCGCGCCGCACCACTTCGACAACCCCGAGCTGACGATCGTCCCTTCCGGATAGTAACGACCGATCGACACGTGATTCCCCGTGTGATTCACCTGCCCGTATATCTCATCCGACAGCACGATCAGCCGATACTTCCTCGCCACTTCCGCCAGCGCACACAGTTCATCTTCCGAATATGTCAACCCCGTCGGATTCGACGGATAATTCAGGATCAACAAACGCGGCCGATCGTCATCATTCACCTCCGCAATCGTCGCCCGCAACGACTCCGGCGTGATCTTCCAGTCCGTCTCGAAGCTGGAGTCGATCAAGTGATGATTTCGACCAATGATCCGCGATTGCGGAATATACGAAACCCAGCATGGCGACGGCAGCAGAATTTCACCGTAGAACGCGACCTGGAGAATGAACATCAGTTCCTTCGAGCCCGGTCCGACAATCACGTTGTCTGCCGTCGCCTCCAATTGATCCGTCTTCCGATGAAACTCCGCGATCGTCTCGCGCAACTGCGGCAATCCTTTGACATCCAGATAGTCCTTCTCCGGCGCCGCCACGCGCAACGCCTCCACGACCGTATCCGGAACCGGAAACGGCGACTGCCCCAGACCGAAGTCGATGACATTCTTCCCTTCCGCGGCCAACGCCTTGCATCGTGACTTGATCGCAAGCGTCGCCGAAAGGCCCATGCCTCGAATGTTCAGATTCAAGCTGACGGGAACCGTGCTGTCGCTCATGCTGCTGTCCTCTCGCATTTCCATTGGCCCGAATCGGCTGCCTTCCGTGATTTGCCGAGCCATCCTAACACGACAACACACATAGAGCCCGCCCCCCCGTTTCCATCCGCTCGATGATGTTTAACGCGCTGCGCATTTTGTACCGATGCGCCCTGACATTATCATCACAGAACGACTGCCGGGGATTCGCCCCCGCCCGACTCACGTTTCGTCCCCGAAGGAAGTACCGACCGATGAAATTACGAATCGCCACCCTGTCGATTTCGATCCTGTTGGCAGCAACACGCACGACATTCGCACAGGACGACGCTCCGATCGCACCCAGCCAGCCACCACGACAGCGCATCGCACTCAAGACCTTCGGCAACGCCCGATTTACCTGCCTCGCCGACGGAATCGTCCGCATGGAGTACGATGCCCGCCGACGATTCGAAGATCGCCCCACGTTCGCTTTCATGCATCGCAACCGCCGCGACACGTTCTCACAAGTCCGAGTCGATGACAAGAAACTGACGCTCCTGACACCCCGGCTCTCTCTCACCTACACCGACGACGGCCGACCGTTCCATCCCGGGAATCTCGTCGTCTCGTTTCTCCTCAATGGCAATACAGTATTCTGGAAACCCGGCGACGATGACAGCGCAAACCTTCGCGGCACCTTCCGAACACTCGACGGAATCTCCGGCGCAACCGATCTCGAACTCGGACTTCTCTCCAGAGACGGCTGGGCCGTCGTCGACGATTCCGAAAGCCCCGTCTTCGAGCCGCGCGACAACCAGCTCTGGCCCGTCGCTCGTGACAACGGCGATGCCATCGACTGGTATATCTTCGCCTATGGCCACGACTACAAGACCGCCCTCGCCGACTTCACCCGCGTCGCCGGCCACATCCCCATGCCGCCGCGATATGCCTTCGGCGCCTGGTGGTCACGCTACTGGGCCTACTCCGAAAAAGAACTCCGCAAACTCGTCGACGAATTCGACGAACACGACGTCCCGCTCGATGTCCTCGTCATTGACATGGACTGGCATCTCGATGGATGGACCGGCTACACCTGGAATCGCAGATACTTCCCCGATCCCGATGGCTTCCTTGAGGGAATGGACGCGCTCGGCCTCAAGACAACGCTGAACCTCCATCCCGCAGACGGCGTCGGAAAACACGAGAGGCAATTCAGGGACATGTGCCGCGCCATGGGCCTCGATCCCGCGACCACCGATCGAGTCCCCTTTGACGCCACCGATCCCAGGTTCGTCGACGCCTATTTCAAGATCCTCCATCATCCCATCGAACAACAAGGCATCGACTTCTGGTGGATGGACTGGCAGCAGGGCTCCGAAACCAACGTGCCCGGACTCGATCCCCTTCCGTGGCTCAACCATCTCCACTGGTTCGACATGGCCCGCCGCATCGACGAAACCGGCAAACGACCGCTCATCTTCAGCCGCTGGGGCGGCCTCGGAAATCATCGCTATCAGATCGGCTTCAGCGGCGACACCTTCTGCAACTGGCAGTCACTCGCATTCCAACCCTACTTCACGGCCACTGCCGCCAACGTCGGCTTCGGATACTGGAGCCACGACATCGGCGGCCATCAGCCGGGGCGCGTCGATCCCGAACTCTACGCCCGCTGGATCCAGTTCGGTACATTCAGCCCCATCCTCCGCACCCATACAACCAAGAACCCCGAAGCCGAACGCCGTATCTGGATGTTCCCGCCCGATGCTTACGACGCCGCCAAAAAGGCATTCCAACTGCGCTACCACCTGATCCCGTACATCTACACCGCTTCGCGCGAGAGCTTCGACACCGGCGTCTCCATCTGCCGTCCGCTCTATTACGATTGGCCCGAACTCGCCGACGCCTACGCCCGCACGGGCGGCTACCTGTTCGGCG
>JAJDEC010000586.1 GCA_029259995.1 Phycisphaerae bacterium | reverse complement strand
GGGGTAGGCAGTTTGACGCCTCACGACTCGATGCAGCCCCGCCCTGTTTCAACGATGTGAATTCAGGTTCAACCGCACGCAAAGGACTCGCCCATGGGACGACGCGGGCCACGACCGATACCAACCGAACAGCTCAGGGTTCGAGGCAGTCCCCTCGCCACGAAGAAACGGCGTGCGCGGGAAGTGAAGGGTCCGAGCGGAACGCCCTCCTGCCCTGCCTGGCTCGACGCCGATGCGAAACGCGCATGGCGTCAACTCGTCCCTCAACTCGAATCCATGCGCGTCCTGACGAAGATCGATTCAAACGCACTCGCGCGCTACTGCCGTACGTGGTCGAGATGGCGCAAGGCAGAGGCGTTCATCGACGAGCACGGAGAGATGTATCCATTGAAGGATGAATCAGGTCGCGTAAAGTACATGCAGCAGTGGCCGCAGGTCGCTATCTCGCACAAGCTGGCCCAGCAACTAACACGGCTGGAACAAGAGTTCGGCATGACGCCTCCCGCGCGGTCGAGGATTCAGATCGACAAGCCTAGTACGATCGATTCAAACTCGGCTGCGGCGATGTATGTGATGCCGCATAGTCGTATGGCGACCTAGTCCCATCGATCAGGACGTCGTCTGTCGTCAGGGCGAGACACACCAGGCTTGCTTGGCCGGATGATGGCCGATTTCTCGCTCATCGACCGGACGAGAATCGTTCCAAAACGAGAAACCTGAGACCGTCATCTGCACTGATGTCGATCGCGCCTCGGTGGATTGCTCAAGTTCTATTGTCGCGCTGCCGCCTGACTCCATCGTCACACAACCCGAACCCAACGCATCCTTGCGAGATTGTTCGATTCTGCTCAACACTTCATCGCTTGGCCCACTTATGTCGCACGGCGCCCCGCCCGGTCCCCGCCACAACGACTCGGGTGCGAAACGATCGATCGATCGCTGCCGGCACTTGACTGCAACCGCGATCGAGTTCTGAAGCCATACAAGATTGACAAACAGGATCGGAAGTCAATTGCGTCGGAATCGTTCCGGAGATGATCCCGTTCCGCCTGCGCGCGATCATGGCATTGGCGCACGCAACTTGTTGACGATCTGTTCCTCCTTGAGTCGCTTCCTGATTATCAGACTTCCACCTGAATTGAAGCCTGAACCCAACTCAAGGCCCGGTCTCAATTCAGGGGGAAGGGTCAATGAAATAAATCTCAGATTCATTGAGGGTCGGCGATCGCAAAGAGCGCCTTCCCAAATGATGGCACATCGCCACAAACACAAACCCAGTGATTTCGATGAAAGGAGATCATAATGATAGCAACAAAGATCAAACAAAGAGGTGTTACCGTTCGCAAGTGCTTTGCTGCCTTGGTGCTGATCGCGCTGCCTGCAGGCCATGTGTTCGGCCAAGACTTCCAAGCCGACGATGGGCAATACACGCCCATCGGCGATGACGTTGGGAATTACACACCCATCGGGGATATCGTCGAGAGTTTCGATTGGGAATCGCTTGGCGACGAAGGGGCCCTGAACAGTATGTGCGGAGCAGGCAGCGGCGGCAGCATGGCATTCGCCATGATGGGGTTCGTCGGACTGGCCAGCAGGCATCGTCGCGCTCGTCGCCGCTAGGCAGCAGCACTGACAACAACAACGCCGCACGCAGCCCCCGGACATCGCGCCCGGGGGCTGGTTCATATCATGCCCTCGCTCATACGCCAAGCGATTCGACTGCACCATGAGATGAATCTCAGAATCATTGAGGGTGGGCGATCCCAAAGAGCGCCTTCCAAGATGATTGCACCTCGCAACAACCACGGCCCCAGTGATTTCGATGAAAGGAGATCATGATGACAGCAAGGAAGTTCAAACATAGAGGTACTACGGTTCGCAGGTGTCTTGCAGCATTGGTACTGATCGCGCTGCCCACAGGCAACCTGTTCGGTCAAGCTGGCGAGGATTGCGAGCAGGCCACACTCCATTGCGGGAATTTTGGAGATCTCGGTACCACGCTTGGCGCGACAGATGACTACCACCTTGGAGATTCCGGCGCCTGTGCGGGAGGCGGAACCCAATTCCCGAATTCGGGAGATGGCCCGGACCTGGTATACGCTTTTCGAAGCGAAAACGGATGCAATGTCACGGTCAACCTCGATCCGGCGTTCGGCGTGGACATGGCGCTCTACGTGCTCGGAGATTGCCTCGATGTGTCTGGAGGTTGTTTGCGGGTCGATGATGCCGGCGGTGCAGGAGCGGCTGAGGAAATTGCATTCAGCGCGTCGGCGGACATGACCTATTTCATCATCGTGGACGGATTCAATGGAGGCGCCGGAGACTATGAGCTGACTGTTACTTGTGACGACCCCGACTCTGATGCAGATGGACTTCAAGACGGCTGCGACAATTGCCCGGATCTCGCAAATGCGGGGCAGGCAGATCAGGACGGCGATGGCGTCGGCGATGCCTGTGACAACTGCCCGGCGGATCAGAACGCCGGCCAGGAAGATGCCGATGGTGACGGCGTTGGTGACGCCTGCGACGCATGTCCGGAGTTTGACGATGCCGACGATCTCGACAGTGACGGCATACCGGATGCGTGCGACCCTTGCCCGCTTGCTGACGAAGACGATTCGGACGGCGACGGATTCTGCGACAGTCAGGACCTGTGCCCCAACGATGCAAACAAGATCGAGCCTGGCGTTTGCGGCTGTGGGCGCGTGGAAGATGATCGCGACGGCGACGGTCTGCCCGACTGCGCGGACGAATGCCCCGACGATGCGGCGAAGATCGCTCCCGGCGACTGCGGCTGCGGTCAGCCGGACAATGATGCCGACGGCAACGGCGTGAGCGATTGCCTGGAAGGAGGATCTATCACTCCTTTCGAATCGCAGGGCGGCGGGAACAGTCCCGTCACTTCTCCCAATATGTGTGGTGCGACGGGCGCAGTGGGACTGATGGCGCTTTCGGCGACGATCCTTGGCTTTGGCGGGCTTAGGCGCCGACGTTCCAATCGGCAACAACCAGGACGACGCATCGCCGGGCGACCGGGGATGCGCAATCTTTTGCTCGGTCTGGCGGTCCTGCCGCTCATGGGTGGCTTGATGGGAGCGGACTGCGGCGGCGGCGGAGTCGCCATGCCTGTCAGCCAGCCGCGCTGGTCGCAGTTTCAGGGAAACGCCCTGGGTGATGGCGCGCTTATCGTGGGTACGGAGCCCGCCGCGCTCGAGAACCTGAAGTGGGAAACTGAAATTGGACAGGTGTTCTTCAGCTCCCCCGTCATCGCGCCGGACGGACTCATCATCGTGGGAACTTACGAGGGTGATTTGATCGCAATGTCGCCGGAAGGCGGCGTCAAGTGGCAGACGAGGTTCTTCTCGAATCAGCAGGTGCTCGCACCGGCGAAGTCGAAGGGGCTGGCTCAAGCTGCCCCTGTGATTGACGATCCTGCATCGCCACCAGGAGACGTCCTCGCTCCACCGGTCAATCCCCCCACGCCCCCGGACCCTTTCGCGGCGGACCGAATGTACAGCGTGCCCGCGGTTGCCGACGACGGCAGCGTCTTCGTCGTCACGTCATTTGATGCCGGCAATGGTCGGCTGCGATCCACCCTTCGCAAGCTTGATTCGGCTGGAAACCCGCAGTGGTCGAGCTTTCCGCCAGCCAGCTTCTCGACTTCTTCGCCCAAGATCCTGGGGGATCGTGTTTTACTGTCTTCCTTCACCAACTCACAGCTGGAATTGTTGATCTTCGATTTTGAAGGCAACATCGTGGCACGCGCAACTCCGCCCCGATGCGACCATCCGGATTGTGATGACGACAATGGAGGCGGACTGCTCGGCCACCTTGGCGAAGTGGGAGACTACCTGTTTCTTGACAATTTCATTGTCGATTCCCTCATTCTGGACTGCGTCGTTCCGCTCCTGATCTTTGATGTGCCTGAAGACTGCGGCTACGAGTTTGATGGGAGCACTTCGAACGACCCGCCGCCGGCGCCCTTCTACTACCCGATGGCTTCGATCGCGGTGGCCGACGGAGATCCGTCAATTGTCATTGTGGTCAACGACCTCTGCATGAGCGCTTTTGAGTTCACGCCCGATCGCCTGAACCTCCTCTGGCAAACATCATTAATTGGGGGTTGCGATCGTGGCGTAACGAGGCATACCTCTCCTGCCGTCACGGGCGAGGGCCTCGTCGTCATCGGGAATGAGAATGGATTTGTTCGTGCCTTCGGATTGCTCGATGGTGCCAACTATTGGAATTCGGGTATTTCGAATTATGGAGTTGTGGGTACTCCGACCACGATCGGGCGACAGATCTACGTCTCGACGTTGCGGGGGATGATCCTCCTGAACGCAGATGGCCAACCGTTGACCGGGACTCATCCAGGCGCTTCGGCCGCCGGTTCGGCAATCTCCAGGGATTTCGTTTACTCCAACACTGACATGGGGCTGATCACACGGTCCATTGACCTTGAGTCGTTCGAAGTCATCGACGACACGGTGGCCGGCGCACCAGGCTCGGCGCCCGCCATTAGCGCCGACGGCACGATCTATGTCATCACGATCGACGGGCAGCTTCGCGCGTATGGCCAAGCAGGCGGCGTACCATTGATCAACGAACCGTCCGGCCCCATCGCGTTGGATCCTCCGGACACCGCTGTGGATGAAACGCAAGATGATTCGAACCCACCCTCGGCCACGATCGTCAGCCCGGGCGACGTCACCATCTTGTCGGGACGGCCGATCACCTTCACGGGATCGGGTACGGACACCGAAGACAGTTCGCTCCCCCCATCCAGCCTTGAGTGGTTCTCCGATATCGATGGTCTTCTTGGAACCGGTACATCGCTGGAGGTCACACTGAGCGGCTCGTCAGATTGCAACAACGTCATCCACGTCATCACGCTCCGCGTGACTGACAGCGATGGCAACGAGACCACCGCCGAAGTTCGTGTGACGATACGGGTTTTTTGTTGACCGCAATTCATTCCGACGCAGGCTGGAGAACCGCCCGATCCGGGCGGTTCTCCAATCTTTTTTCAATCATGCGGGCATGGCCATCGCACAGTGTACTTGGTGAGTTTCGTGCAGTCTGGGCAGGTTCTCACGCCCGGCATCGGCGACGCCAGGCGGGATCCAAGGCGGAGTCCGGCTCGGTGAGCGCGCCGACCGATCGAGATACGTGGAGTTTTCGTTACGATGACCCGCAGGTCGCAGTCGTTCCTCCATCGTGAGGCGTGAGTTCGAAGCTCGTATCGAGGCAATGCCATGGAACAGATGACACAGCTCTTGGAGCGCGCCCGTGATGGCGATGCGTCGGCGCGAGACAGACTACTGGAAATCACATATGACGAACTTCGCCGGCTTGCGGATAGCTACATGCGCAAGGAACGCCCGGGCAATACGATGCAAGCCACCGCACTGGTCCATTCTGCATGCGTTCATCTGCTGCAAGGTGAAAAGATTCCAGGCAACAATCGAGGGCAATTCCTCGCGTATCTCGCGAAATCAATGCGAAACATTCTCGTCGATTATGCCCGGAGCCGTGGACGATTGAAGCGAGGAGCTGGCAGACGGCGTGAACCGTTGGCAGATCAGCTTGAGATTGCCGGCGCGCCGAATTCTGACTTGATTGACCTAAGCGAAGCGTTGGATCGACTGGCACTAGCGGATTGTCGAAAGGCAGAAGTTGTCGAACTCAAGTACTTCGGCGGACTCACGAATATTGAGACAGCGGATGCACTGGGAATCTCCGTCGCCACGGTTGAACGCGACTGGGACGTTGCCAAGCTGTGGCTGTTGCGTGAGATTGGAGATGGAAAATCGGATGACAAATGAACTTGATCGGCGTGCCCTCATGCTCTGCGACGTCGCGCTGGCATGTCCACCGGAGGACCGCGCGGCTCTACTTGATGAACAATGCGCGTCTGATCCTGCACTCCGCGAGGCGGTTGACGCGATGTTGGCATTGCAGTCGGCCGCAGATGGTTTTCTGGTGCCGCCCGAGCGTTCCATGCCCATCAGCCAGCATGTCGCTACGGTCCAGGCCGGTGATCGCATTGGTCCGTTCGAAATCAAATGCAGCCTGGGAGGAGGCGGCATGGGCGAAGTCTATATGGCCGAACAGGAGCGCCCTGTTCGTCGGCGCGTGGCGCTTAAGATCATCAAGCTGGGCATGGACACGAAACAGGTCATCGCCCGATTCGACGCCGAACGCCAAGCGCTGGCCCTGATGGATCACCCCAATATCGCCAAGGTGCTCGACGCAGGCGCCACCGACACGGGTCGGCCCTATTTCGTGATGGAACTCGTTGAGGGCATCGCCATCACCGAATACTGCGACAAGCAGGGTATGTCCTTGCGCGATCGGCTCAAACTCTTCGTTCAGGTATGCACTGCCGTACAACACGCGCACCAAAAGGGCATTATTCATCGCGACATCAAGCCGAGCAACGTCCTTGTTACGCACGTTGACGACAAACCGACGATCAAGGTGATTGACTTCGGAATCGCCAAGGCAACCGAGCAGCGCCGGAACGAGCCGACGCTGTTTACCGAAATGGGGCAATTCATCGGGACGCCGGCGTACATGTCGCCTGAGCAGGCCGAACCGATCGGATTGGATATTGACACCCGCAGCGACATTTTCTCGATGGGCGTGTTGCTGTACGAACTGCTGACCGGTGTGCCACCCTTTGATGTCAAGACCCTGCGCGGCGCGGCGTTGGAGGAGATCAAACGAATCATCCGCGAAGACGAGCCGAGCAAGCCGAGCACGAGGCTGAGTCAAATGGGTGACGCGCTTGATACCGTCGCGCGACAGCGCTCCAGCAAGCCGCAAAAGCTGGGGAGTCTCCTACGTGGAGACCTTGACTGGATCATTATGAAGGCACTGGAGAAGGACCGCACGCGCCGCTACGAGACGGCCAGCGGATTCGCCAAGGACATCGATCATTATCTGAAGGACGAACCGGTTGATGCCGGCCCCCCCAGTGGGGCATATCGACTCCGCAAATTCGTAAGGCGCAATCGATTCAAGGCCGCCACGCTGGGACTGGGCGTTCTTTTTCTGATGGGCTCCATGATTGCTCTTTATTTTGTCAATCGCCAGGAACGACGCCTGAGAGCGGACGCGGAAGATGCCCAGCGCGAGTCGGCGCGTCAGGCAGAGATTGCTAATTCCGTGGTTAATTTCCTCACCAAAGATGTCATCGAGACAATTGATCCCTATCTGAGAGACAGCAATGACCTCACCGCACGTGCAATGTTTGATCAGGCTGCGGAAAGGATCGACAGCCGAGTTTTTCAAGACAAACCGCTTGTCGAGGCGAAGATTCGGCTAACGCTCGGTGCGGTCTATCGGTCGCTTGGGGATACTCAGTCCGCCGCGACACAACTTGCCAAGGCCCTCACGCTGTATTCCGCTGAACTGGGCGAAGAACACGAAGAGACGCTGAAGGTACAACAACACCTTGCGTGGACTCTGAGTGAAACGGGAAAGCTCGACGAGGCCGAGGCACTTCTGCGCCGTACGGGCGACACACAGCAGCGCGTACTCGGCCAGGATCATGGGGCGACTTTGAGCACGCGCAACGATCTCGCGGATGTGCTGAGTCGACTGGGCCGGGCAGAAGAGGCCGAGGTGTTGTTCAAGGATCTGATAGACAGGTATGTGGCGAAGGATGGGCTTGAGAACGAAAGTACGCTGAATGCGATCAGTAACTATGCAACCCTTGTGAAAATGGGGGGAAACCTGGAGGAAGCCGAGGCGCTCTTCCGGCAGGTGCTCGAAGTACAACGAAAGGTCATGGGGACGATGCACCCCGATACCCTAACAACCCTCATGAACGTGGCGGAGGTGTTGTACCTTCAAGATCGCTATGAGGAAGCCGAACCATTGGCCCGACGGGCACTTGCAGGTCAACAAGAGATGCTGGGCGAGGGTCATCCAGTGACATTGCTGACGAGTTTTGTCCTTGGCAAGATCTTGTACAAACGCAATGAACTCGCGGAAGCAATGAAGATTCTCGCTCGTGCCCGGGATTCATCCAGGGAATCGAAGAGTCGCAGCCGGCTCCAGGTCTTGGATTTGCTCTGTCGAGTGCTGTTCGGGCTGGGCAAGCTGGAAGAAGCAAGGGAGAACATGGAGGAATCGCTTGCACTCGAGTACGTGTTGCATGGCGAGAAGACCGATTTCTCTATTTGGCTCATGGCCAATTTGGGCGTGGTTTGCCATCGACTAGGCAGCATGGAGGATGCCAGGGACTACGGTTCCCGGGCATTGGCCCTCAGCAGGGAATTGTATGGATCCGAACACGCGACAACGCTGAGCATGCTCAGCGGCATGGCGACGATCTGCATGCAGGATGAACCCGAGAAGGCGGAATCGCTGCTGGTTGAAGTATTAAGAGTGCATCAGATTCTGCAGCCCGACCAGCGTGAACTCGCGATGAGTTACAAACACAAACTCGCGATGACACTACAGCGGCAACAAAAGCTGGACGAGGCGGAGAAGATCTATCGCGAAGTCGTGGAATTCAGAGAAGCCTCTCAGGCGACTCCCGGCCAGACTACCCTGTCGACGTTAGACGCCCTGGCGAGTTTGCTTGAGGAGCAGGAACGATATGACGAGGCCGAAACGATGTTCAGGGAAATCATCAAGATGGCGGACGAAGTCTGGCCAGATGGCCACTTCCTCACCGCGAACTACCGCCGGGGGCTGGCCGATTGCCTGACAGGACTCAAACGCTACGCAGAGGCCGAAGAGCAGCTACTGAAGAGCCACGAGCAGCTTGAGAAGTCCTTTCCTCCGGAACATCGGAACCGCCAGGACCACGTGAAGGACATGATCAAGTTCTACGAAGCCTGGGGCAAGCCAGACAATGCCGCCGAGTGGCAGTCCAAGCTGGTGGAGCCCGAACTGGTCGCGCCCTGAATTGGGTCGGGGCGCTCGGGTCTGCGAGCAAGGGCTCAAATGGTCGTCACTCCCCTGCCCGGATACAGTGATGCGTGTATCGATAAGTGCGATCACCAGACTTCGACCTAACTCACGAATCCCAGGCGGCGCGCTCTTGATTCCGAGTCGAATCCTGTGCGCTCTGCGCGGCTGAACTTGAGACCGGCAGCCGAGTGGGCTTTCGTGTGAAAGCCAATGCCCGTTTCTTGGGCCGAAATGCGAGATTTGTCTCTCCCGCCACCCCACCGAATTCCGAACACGGTTGTCTTCCCGCTAGTTCAAAGGTCGTTGCGAAATCGCGCGACCCACAGGCCTCGGCGCGCGATTTAGTTTCTGGACATTACGCGGACTTCATATCCACGCCGTGCCCCGGTTCTTGGGCCATGTGCGTACGATCATCCTCAATCTTGGTGCTCTTTGCGTCGGGATCCTGCAGATTCTGCCAATCTTCGTTCGAGCCTTTGTTCTTGCGGTTCTTGTCGAGCGTCGCGGGAATGATCGTCAGCGCATCGGCCGGGCAAAGGTACGCGCAAACGCCGCATCCGGCGCATCGGGCGGCATCGACCCTGGGTGTGCGGTCGGCCGCGAAGTCTATCGCATCACCTTTCAGCGGGCAGCGAGTGACGCAGTAGTCGCACGGCTGGCCCTGGGCGACGTAGCAGGATTCTCGCCGGAATTGAGCACTTCCCATTGAAACATCGCAGGGGGATGTAGGAATCAGTGCGCCCGGTTCACAGGCGGCGATACACGGCATGTCGGCACAGAGATAGCACGGCGACTCCAATGGAATGATCGCCGGCGTGCCTGAATCAACGCCCCACTCCGGTCCAAGTCGACGAATCGCCTGATAGGGGCATGCTTCCTGACATGCCGTACAACTCGTGCAGGCAACGCGAAATCGGTCTTCCGACAGCGCACCGGGCGGTCGAACCCATGGGCGGACCGGCGCGTCGCCAACCTGCGCGGTGTCCACCTCGACCGGGATGCGTAACGCATCCATCGACTGGCAGACTGACGATGCCAGACCTCGGCCCAGTCTCGTGAAAAAATGTCTTCTGCCACTGTCCATTTGGCATGCCAATCACATCGCGGATGTCCGCATCTCCATGGGTTGTTTGAGCAGCCACAGGCTGAAAACGCTGAATGCAATCATCCCCGCAAGCATGGGCAATTGGCTTCTCAAGGCCGCGCGGGATGTTCCGAACAAACGAAGCGACGTTCGCTGCGCAACCCATAGGCTGTAGACATGCCCCACGAGAACAAGCAGCACCTGAACCATCCAGAGCCTCTCGAGTGAGATCAGCGGTGGAATCGTCCAACCTGCCGTTCCGAACACATCCCAATTCCACCCGAAGGGATCCGAGATCATCGCGATCACCTTTGGTCCCTCCATCAGTAGGTGTTCGGCATTGTGCGCAATGTGATAGAACAGCGCGATCGGCAGAAGCGCGTATGCGTAGCGAATGAAATAGTCGCGATAACTCAGCTTGTTCAACGCATGCGACTGGCCGATCAGTCTCGATACGCCGACAAGCACCGCGTATGTGGCAATCGGGCCAAGCATGAGCAATGCCATACCGGCGCTGAATCCGAGTACGCGGCCGACGCCCGACGCATCTCGTATCGCGTCTATCAACTGTTGCCAGACGGGCGTCATGGTCAGCCCATGAAATCCGGTGATCGCAAGCATCAGCAAGGCGAGGTAGGCTTCGTCGCTGCGCGGTTTGCCGTCGTTGGCCAGATCGCTCCCCCACGGACGTAGATTGACCGCTAGGTTGTCGTGCGGGCAGGCCTGGATGCATTCCATGCACTGAATACAGTAGGTATTCGACTCCAGTTTTCCGGGATACAGGAATGTCGGACACCCGTAGGCGGATTCGCTTCCCTTGATGCATTCCTTGGTGCGGCATGATTCGCAGACTCCGTCGCTCTTGGATCGCACCTCTGTGCTTGCAAAAAGCGCGTACAGTCCACTGACTCGTCCAACGAGGCAACCGTATCGACAGAAGCTCTTGCGATCGAACAACAGGGCCGATACGACCGCCATGAGCAGCATTCCAATCGCCAAATAGGCGGTGATCTGCGGCTTCATCGTGACGCCGAATCCGAGCTCGACCCATGTCAATCCCACGAACATGATCGTCGCGATCGAAATGTTTCGGACAACGCGCGGCCATTTCCGCCCGAGCGTCAATCCATCTTCGGATTTTTTCCAGAAACTTAATCGCTCGGTCCAGCCTGCGATCGCATCCCACGGGCAGACGTAACACCACGCCTTGCCGGCAAACATGATGAGGACGATAAGCAGTCCCCACCAGACGGTCCAAGTGAGAATGGGCGCGATATTCAACGCCGGATTCTGATTTCCGAACAGCCCTGCAGCGATGATGAGAATAAACAACGCCGACACAATGAACTGTAAAACGAACCGAAATATTCGCGACCTGAAGCACGCCCGAATCCAATCGACGGAGAGCAGATCGAACCGGTCACGACATGTCGAACAGGATGATTTCTCTGTCGCAGCGGCGGAAGGCGCTGCGATCGACAGGACCGGCAGCGATATGGCCATCGCGCCGGAATTCCGATCGTGACTCCGGATCAAACCCATCAACCGCTCGCCGTCGCCCACAATTGATTCTCGGCCGATGATACTGGATCCCGCAGGTGCATTCGCACTGCCCGAGGTATCCGTGCCCGGCGAGTGCCAGCGACTGATCCAGTCGAATACACCGAACGAGACGATCAGCACGAGCGCAATCGACGTATAATATAGCCAGGTGGGAATGCCCCACATCGTGTGCATGAAGAAAGCGGCGGGGTCCGCTTTGAATTCGGTTCGATGGCTTTCGCTGCAGAGCTGATAGGTCTTTCCGAGATAGGTCGCCGGCACTTGTGATCTTGCGTCAATCGGGGTCGCGCAGACGAGACATTTCTCTTCAAGAAACTCGGCCGGTCCGGACACAAATTTGTCACGACAGAGTTCGGTGCAAAAGAAATACGTCGCGCCCTGGTGTTCGGCACGAATGCCCCACGATGGATTGACTTCCATGTTGCATACAACATCAATCTCAGGGCGCCGGACCGTCGGCCCGGCGCCGGAATCTGATTCACGCATCACAGCGTCCCGGCATCCCGCCGAGCAAAAATAGGCGGTCCGGCCGTCCACTTTCGCCGCAAGCGCATCCACGGGGTCGACATCCATGCCGCATGGCGCACAAATGTGATCTTGTGTTGCGTTCCGGGTCGCGCGACCGCCGTCCCCCAGATTCGTCACGACGACAACGGCGACGACTACGATCAAGAGCATGTATGGAAAAAGGAGCTTTAAACGATCCACGTCATGCCTCCACGCCTTTGACACTCAACACAACCATTCCGTTCGAACGGTTCGACGCCGCGCTCGCTCCGCGCGCGCGGCGACGCCTGCACTGCACCGCTCGAACAACGACGAATATGAATACACTCAAGACGCCGGTGAGCATCAACGTGGACATGATCGCCGAGGGTTCGCCAACGATCATCAAGAACGGAATGACTTCCATCCGCCCTTCGACCGGCATGGACAGCTCAACGACATATTCGCCTTCATCCGGAAACGTAACGTAATATTTGTACTCGTTATCGAATGGCGGCCTCGTCGTCGCAGGCAGTATGGTCGTGTTGTCACCGAAGGTGCTCGTTTGCAAGACGCGCAGCGTGATCGGCTCCGAAAGCGATGCACTGGTATTCCGGTCCTTGATATAGAATGCGAGGTTGGCGGGTTCGCCGGGAACCGGAACTCCTGGATATGCCGTAAGGATGACATCAAAGGGGCCGGTTGTTGCCGGGTATTCAAGCGTCGGGCGCTGCGGGTAGTTTTCCTTGTAGGAATAGTGCGGTAACCCCAGTATATGATGGCCCGCTGCGACTGATGGTACAAGCAGCGCGGCGACAAACACGGCGATCGTGACGCCGCTTCGGTGGCCGGCCCTCGGCTTTGTTGCGCGGGTGTCCCGCTTGAGGCCGTCCGGAAGGCCGATCGTAAACACCAATGCCTGATGTCCACAATGCCGTAGACACACACCGCAGTTGTCGCATTCGATCGAGGACGACTGTGTGATCGGGTTGATTCCTTCCTCGCACACGGGGATGCATTCACGACATCCCGTACACAATTCAGTCTTGAGCTTGATGCGCACCGGTCTCGCCCAGCCCAGCAGGCCGTACAATGCACCACCGGGACACATCGCTCGACACCACCAGCGCGGCGACACGAACAACTCGAATGCAACCATGATTCCCAGGAGAATCAGCATGGCGCTCATCGCGGTGCCGAAAATCCAGGCATGAAGGACGCGGCTGATCACTGCCGGCGGGTAGATCATTGCGAATATCGGCATCGACGCCAGTGCGGATAACGCGAGTCCGACGCACAGGAGAACGTATTTGGTCCTGTGGGAGAATTGAACGTTGGCCGGCTCGATCTCCGCGGCTCGCAGAAGTTTGCGGAGCTTTCCCGTGATTTCGAACAGCAGGTATCCGGGACAAATCCAACTACAAAACACGCGTCCG
>JAJDEC010000585.1 GCA_029259995.1 Phycisphaerae bacterium | reverse complement strand
GCAGCGGCTCCCGATCGTGCATCCGTCGAGGACGATCGAGCCCATACCGATGAGCGAGTTGGCGCCGATGCGCTTGCAATGCACGATGGCGCGATGTCCGATGCTGACGTCGTCTTCAATGTCCAGATCGACGCCCGACGTCGTGTGAATCACACTGCCGTCCTGCACGTTGACGCGCTGGCCGATCCGAATGTGCGACACGTCGCCGCGAATGACCACGTGATGCATCACAGTGGATTCGTCGCCGAGTGTGACGGCGCCGCCGACATACGCCGTCGAAGCGATAAAGACGTTACGACCGATCAGTGTCTTGGCATTTTCGACAATCATGCCCCCATGTTACGAGGCCCGGGCCATTGTGGCACGTGACGGGGCGCGGGATTTTGCGAGCGTCGCGGGACGATGACGATGTGACGTGCCGCGTGGTGCAATTCGCGGACGATTCGAATGCCGGCAGGGAAAACGGGTCCTTGAGGCGATCCGTTCGGTGCCTCGTCTGCGGGATACGGCGAGAAGCAGGACGCGCCTGCGCGGATTGAATTCACTCCACCCCTGGAACCGCGCAGGCGGGCGTCCCACTTATGTTTCGCAGGTGGTCGCGCCTCGAAATGCCTTGTTCCACGGCATGTGCGAAAGCAGCGATGCCATTCCGCAGGTACCACTCAGACCGGCGAAGACGAGTCCCGCCCCCACGAATCCGCTGATCAGCAGGAACCACGGCGACACGAATGCGCCGAGCAGCGTGCCGACGAAGACGATCGATCCCGCCGTGATCTGAACCTGTCGCATGATGCTGATGGGCGCTTTTTCCAGTCGCTTCAGCGGCA
Source organism: Phycisphaerae bacterium (assembly GCA_029259995.1). Lineage (GTDB taxonomy): Bacteria > Planctomycetota > Phycisphaerae > UBA1845 > UTPLA1 > ECT2AJA-110-A. The sequence goes on along the minus strand of JAJDEC010000585.1, from coordinate 5,533 downwards.
GTCCCGCCTTGCCCCACGCCTGAATTCCGCCGGCCAGATGACAGACGGAATCGCATCCCGCCGCAACGAGCTGGCGTGCCGCATCCTTCGAACGATTGCCGGATCGACAGTTCAGCACGATCGTTTTGTTCGGACGCCACGGCATGTCCGCTGCGTTGAATCCGGAGAGCGGACGATTCAGGGCGCCTTCGATTCGCTCGGCGATGAACTCGTCAGTCTCTCGCACATCGACGACGATCGCGCGTCCATCCTTGAGCCACTGCGCCAACACGGCGGGCTCGACTTCCTGGATGGCGGTCGGTTGCGTCGCCGACGATTCGCGGGCTTTGCTGTCGTTGTGGATGGTAGTCGTCATTGGTGATTCCTTTCATCTATTTCGTCAACGCGCACGAACATTGCATCGATTATTGCGTCCGTGTCGGACAACGCTTGTTCGCGTCGTTCTGGCGGCACGCATTCGCATCCGATTTAGTCGTCTGCCACGCAGTGAATCCGCCCGCGAGGTTAATGACGTCCATGCCGTTGCGCTCCAGGAACGCCGCGGCCATGGCCGATCGAGCGCCGCTTCGACAATGCACGACAATCGGGCGATCGGTCGGCAAGACTTGAAGCGACTCGGCAAGGCGTGTGTGCGCGATGTGAAGACTCTTGTCTATATGACCGTCCTTGCGTTCTGTCGCGCTGCGCACATCGAGGACGGCCCATTCGCCGGATTCGATTCGCGCTCGCGCGTTGGCGACGGATGTTTCGGCGGACACGACAAGTCGATGCGGATCGATTTCATCCACTTCCGCCGGTAGCGCGTGGCCGCTGATGCGATCGAGACCGATCCGGATCAGGTTGCGAATCGCCCGATCTCTGGATTCCTCCGCGACGATGAGCACGATGTTGTCCGTGGGCTTTACGTAGGAGCCCGCGACGATCGGAAACGAGGAACCCATGGGGGCGAAGAGTGCGCCGGGCAAGTGGCCGTCGCGGAATGAGGCCCAGTCGCGCGTATCGAGAACGACGCTGTCTTGCTTGTTCAACGCGACCAATTCCGACGCGGACAGTTCGGGCGGGGAAGGAAGCTCGCCCAGGATCGGCGGACCATCACGGTTTTCCGTCTTCATGCGGCCGAAGTAGAGGGGCGGCTCGGGTTGGCCCGCCAGCACGAAGTCAACGAATCGATCTTCATCACCCGCCTGCTTGATCGCGGGATTGAATCGCATTTCGTATCCGATCGTGGATTGCGGCACGGCGCCCAATGCCTTTCCACACGCGCTTCCGGCGCCGTGGGCTGGCCAGACCTGCACGAAGTCGGGCAGTTCCGCGATTCGATTGACAGAATGTGCGAGGCGACGGGCCGACGCTTCCTTGACGTTCGCAAAACCGGCCGCCGTCTCCAACAGGTCCGGTCGTCCCACGTCGCCCACGAAGAGAAAGTCGCCCGATGCGATACCGATCGGCGCATCCGCACCGCCGCCGCGATCCGTGACGACGTAACTCAGGTGCTCGGGCGTGTGGCCGGGCGTGTGCATGGCCCGGAATTCGATTTTTCCAACATGAAACACGTCGCCGTCGCGAAGCAACTGATGCGCGTATTGGCCGCCGCCCGACTTGGCTCCGAGCCAATTGTACTTCCAGTTGGCGTCGCCTTCGTTCGAGAGATAGAGCTTGGCGCCCGTTTTCTCGGCCAATTCCCTGGCGCCGGAAAGGAAGTCGGCATGAATGTGCGTTTCCGCGACGGCCTTGATGCGCAAGCCATGGCTCGTCGCTTCGTCGATGTAGCGATCAATGTCGCGTTCGGGATCGATGAGGATCGCCTCTCCCGTTTTCTGGCATCCGATCAGATAGGCCGCCTGGGCGAGGTCTTCGTCATATAGGGTTCGAAACAACATGCTCAAGACACTCCCGTCTAAATATCGTAATGTCGTAACTTAACGACATGTGTCCTCAAAAAAAAGTCAGCCGAACCGCTTCTCGATGCAATTCATGATGCTTGCGAGGCCGTCTTCTTCAATATGATAGTACATGCGGCGACCGTCCCGCTCGCAGCCGAGCAATCCGCGATCTTTCATCAAGCCGAGGTGCTCCGACGCGACATGGCTGGCGATGCCACAGGCCTCGGCGAGTTCGCCGACGGTGTACTCGCCGCCGAGCAGCATCTGGACGATTCGCAGGCGATGCGGATGGGCCAGCGTGCGCAGACACTCCGCGGCCTGTTCGAGTCGCTCCAGGGGGAGCAGCGTCTTGTGCTTCGGACTCGCCATACTCTTAATATATCGGCATATCGCGATATGTCAAGTTTTTCGGGCCCCAATACGCCCTGGCGGCCTTGAAATCGCGTCAACGCATGTCTGTCAATCCGATTCAGGCTTCGGTTCGGTCCGCAGTACACCGCCGATATGCAGGCGATACGCCAGCGGTGCGGGCAGGTCGGTTCTCAGTGAAAACCCGAACGGGGCATCGCGGCCCATGATGTAGACTTCTAGATCCGCGATTCGCGCCCGAATGACGGCGTGCCGCTCTCCGCCGACGTCGAAGAGTGCCGCGAGCGACACGTCGCGCAGCGGGGAGGCGGGCGCCACGCGATCGACGATGAGCCGGGCGTCTTTTTCCACGTCGTAAGGCTTGTCGTCCGGTCCCAGCGTTTCCTTGTCGTCTTTGACCTGTGCGACGCCGAGCACGAGCATGAATCGTGTTCCCAGATGAAGGGAGAATGCCTCCTCAAAGCTCAGCTTGTCGCCGTCGTAGTAGTTCGTCTCCGTCTGGCCGACGACGACATAATACGCACGGCTGCCGCTGCCCGATCGATCGGCGTCGAATCGAATGACCAGCGTTGCGCCGTCGCCCTCCAGCGGCGACAGGGGAAACAAATGGTGCTCTCCGAGCGTCAGCGGGGCGGAATCGCCGAAGTGCTCGCGAACGTAGGCCAGTGCGAAATCCCGCCAGGGATCGATGCAGGTTTCATTGGGTGGCAACGCCGGCGTTTTCATGGCTGGATGGCCTGTGTGTTCATGGGCACATCGCGAGATGCCGCGACGGCCGGTAATCTCAATCCCATTTCCGTTTGGGAAGTATGAATTATCACGTAAGATTGGCATACTGCGACGCCGCGGCGCGATCGTCAATAACGAGCCGGAGCGATTACTCAATTGGCCAACGGACGGAGCCTGGATGGCAAACGACGGAAATGATCCTTTGCAGCACGACGCAAAGCCGTCGAGCCTGAAGTGTCCGCGCTGTCGAGCGCGCTATCCGGCAACCGACGCCGTCGGCGGCAAGCGGGTTCGATGCCCCAATTGCGGCCATGTCTGGCGCGATCAGCGGCAGAAGACGCTGGACGTTGCCGGGGCTCTCGGCGACGCAGCCAACGCCTGGGCGGAACTCGGGTCGACGGCCGTCGGCGCCGTGGATCACGCGTCGACCGTCGCACAGCTTGTCTCCAAGACCAGGAAACGCGACGCCTTTCCGGCCAGCGAATGGGTCGGCCGGCGCATCGGTCGCTACGAGCTCAAGGCCGTGCTGGGGCAGGGCGCGATGGGCTACGTCTATGAAGCGCACGACAAGGAACTGGATCGCGACGCGGCAATCAAGCTCCTGCCGCGACATCACAAGGCGGGGGATGCGGAGACGATCGGCGAGCGAATGTTTCTCCAGGAAGCGCGCGTCGCTGCGAAGATTCTGCATCCGAACATCGTCACAATATTCGAAGTTGGTGAGATCGATGGCGTGTACTACTACGTGATGGAGCTCGTCAACGGGACGACGCTGCTCGATCTCGTCAAGCGATGTGGACCATTACCGATCAGTCAGGCGTGTTATGTAATCGCCAATGCGGCCCGCGCCCTGGCGGCAGCGCATCGGCGCGGCGTCGTGCATCGTGACGTGAAACCCGGCAACATCATGATCGATGAAGCGGGCTGCGTGAAAGTGACGGACTTCGGTCTCGCGGATGTCAGCGGCGGCGACGTCCCGGAGTCGGGGGCCCTCGCGCTGGGCACGCCGGGCTGGATCTCGCCGGAAGTCGCCCGTCACGAACGGGCCACGATGGAAAGCGATATCTACGGACTCGGCCTGACGCTCTATTACGCCCTGACGGGCGATCGACTCATCGCCGCCTCCAGCAAGAGCGGAATGATCCGCCAGCAGAAACGGGCGAAGGACATCCGCAGCGAAGATCTGCCCGATGAATGGCCTTCCCGATTAAAGGACGCTATCGCCCAGTGCCTTCACGTTGACATTCGCGATCGCTATCACGACGGCGAGATGCTGGCGGCCGATCTGGTTCGCGCGATTCAGCCCAGCCAGGCGGACCTGACCGTCACGCTGGATCTGGGGCCGAAGGAACCGCCCGTCAAGCTGATGCCGCGCTGGGTCACGTGGACAGTGCTCGCACTGCTGGTTGTAACGACGGGGGCGCTGGCGATCTGGTATTATCGAATATTGATTTTCAGTTTGTAGCGAGGGGCGTGGGCTTACGCAACTGTGTCGGACAGCGACGACGGTTCGGTCTCGGGTGGTCGCAGCATGTTCATGAATTCAATGGCGTGCATGAGCAGATTGAAGCGCTCTGTGTAGGTGAGCTCAAGGAATTCGCGCAGGTGGGCGGTTTCGGCGTCTTCCCAAGGATCGACTGATTTTTGATCGACGAGACTGTAGTGCTTGGGTCGTGAAGGCCGCTTTGGATCGGGTTCTTGCATTAAGCCTCACCATTTGTGCCCATTGCTCTTCCATTGGGTATCGCATGTTACGATGTACGAGCCTGTCACCCAACAGTATCTCCGAAGTAGTCTTGCTTGTGATTCATCGGTGAGGCCAGGATGCGAGCCAATCCTGCTTGCAACACTGAACAGCCCACTTACGAGATCGATATCCTCCTCCGAAAAGAAGTCGATTGCCTTGAGGTAATTCCTGCACGGGTTGGCCGAGGAACTTTTTTGCCCGGGGTGACAGGACTCCAGTTGAACTTCTTGCGGTCCAGATCGCCCTTTGGAGCCTTGAAACGCGAGTCTTGTTATCGGCGTGAAGTGCCTACACGCTCCTCAATACGCCCCCTGGGAATACGTTAACTCATAGCTGTGCGAATAGATCTCGAAGATGAGCCCGAACGGATCCTCCACGTAGACCATTCGGTAGGGCTTCTCTCCCGGGTAGTACTCCCGGATCGGCATGCGCTGCTTACCACCGTGGGCCACGATCTTCTCCACGAGACCCTCGACATCCGGGTCCTGGACGCTGAAGTGGAACGTGCTCGTCTTCCAATACTCGAAGTCGCGCGGGCGTTCATTGTTTGCGAACTCGAACATCTCGATCCCGATCCTGTCGCCCGTCGACATGTGTGCAATCTTGAATGACCCCCATCCGCTACCAAAGACATCGATACACATCTGGCCGATGGCGGTTTCGGACTCCTCGGTGATGACGGTAGGTTTCATGATGAGGTACCAGCCCATGACCTCTCCGTAGAACGCCACCGCCTTTTCCACGTCGGGGACTGAGATACCGATGTGAGAAAACGTTCGCGGGTATGCCATTAAGTGGTCGTCCC
>JAJDEC010000584.1 GCA_029259995.1 Phycisphaerae bacterium | reverse complement strand
TGCGGCAACGCGCAGAACTGTGTGAAAGTCTGTCCGAAGGAAATTCCGCTGACGCGCTCGATCGCCAAGGCGGGTCGACAGACGACGCTCTACTCGCTTTCGCGCTGGCTGTTGAAGTAGGGGCGCGCTGCGGCGTTGACGTTCGCCGCCATGCGCGAACGCGGCGATCCGCGAAGTCTGCGATTCGCGAATTCCCAATCGGCGCGCCTGCGTCAAGGTGATGCGTTGCAATCTCCATCGGATCCATCCAATCTCAATGACAGCGCGCCGGCGGATGATGCAACCGCGTCGTCGGCCCGGCGCAAGCGCCTCGGCATCGCGCTGCCTTTTGTGGGACTGCTTCTCTGGTTCGGCTACCTCTGGTTTGTCAGCGGCGTCGTGCCGATGGTCGAGAAATACGACGACGGCCAGCCCAAGGTGCTCGGCTACATGAAGCGCGAGGGGCTGTCGACTTATCGCAAGACGGGGCACTGGGTGACGTATTACCCCGACGGCGCGACGGCGAGCGAAGGGGATTACCTGCGCGGCGAGAAGGTTGAAGGGTCGTGGACGTATTGGGATTTTACACAGTTCTTTGGCAGGCATATTTATTTCCCTTCACAGGCAAGCGGTCGATGAAATGCCGACTGATTCGGACGGCTCGGGCGCGGAAGTCGAATCGCCGACCGATGGCGCGGACGCAGGTGAATGAGATTGTGCCGGGCGGTCGGGTCGGCCGCGCCCTGGAATTGGCGTTTCCTGATTGCAGTTGCGTTTGCACGGCGTAACTCCTTTCAATATCCAGTATTGTGGCGATCTTGTCGATTTTGCGCCCCCCGCAAAATGGCGCAAATTGTGCAAAACCGGATGGGCGCGTTTTTCTTCTTCCGGACACATCATGCATCGTGCAGGATCCCGCTGAGGCTGGGCGATTCTGGCGAATCAGTCGTTGATTGACGGGCGGGTTGTCACGATCGTCCGTTTGCGCCCGTTGTCTCCGTCTCCCGCAATTCCGTTTTCGCCATTGCCGGCAAAGATGAATGTGTGCAAACGCTCGCAAACTGTCGCAAAGTCGCGCAAATACTTGTGTGATTGTGCGAAAAGCGCGTCGGGACGGATGCCGGTCTTGCGAGTCTTGCGTCACATGGGAAAGCCTTGATCTGTGTTTCCTGCAGGGAACTTAAGTGTGGTGAGTGGTGCGATTGATGGGGGCGCGACGATAAGGCTCGTGCGCAGCGTCCACGTCGTAAGAAAACTCAACAGCGACGAGCGTATCGAAATTCGAGTCCCCCGACACACTCGCCGGATTCCTTACGACTGCGGAGCATTACGACGTGTGCAATCAAGCCCTGTGATGGCGGCGAATGCGATGGGACGTCCGCGCTTGGAATGTCAAGGTTGCGCGCGGCTCGGAGAACTTTCGAAACTGTATCGTCGCGACCTCATTCCTGAAAGGGTGGGCACTCCATCAGCCGCCTGGTTCACGGCGTTGCCCATAGGGACGGTGCGAGCCGGCGTGTCCCAGCGATAAATCGCTGGCCTATTTTCAAGGGATCCCTCCGGGATCCTTCGCCTGGGTTATTCTCAAGGGATCTTTCCGGGATCCTTCGCGGCGCACAATCCAGCTTCCAGAGCGTGATACGCCGTCGTCCCGCAAATCCGAGATGAACCAGACTTTTCCTACGCCCCTTGTGCCGACTGTGCGATGGAGTGCCATTGGAAAGGCATTGCAGTCTTGCTCGTTTTTCCTGGCGCTCTTGTGGGAGTGTCGGATTCGACCTGGGGCCTTACCGGGCCGGGCGCGTCGTCTGCGGTGCATGGGGGAAGCCCCAGCGTCTGGCCACTCTTGTTCTCGCCATATTCACGTCATCTTCCGTCAGGCGCAGGACGACCATTGCCCAGCGATATCGTTTGTCGACGTCATCCCAGACCCAGCCGGATTGAATCATGAGTCCGAACACGCGCAATTCGCCATCGGCAGCCACGATCGCCACAGGGCCGCCGGATCCGCCGCCATAATCGGCGAAGGGAACTGCGATGTGGAGCAATTGTCGTTGATCGCAAGGCGGGCTGACGCGATCCATCACGCGTCCCGTTGTGACGGACGGCGGCATCGAGATCGGCAATGTCGTCGACTTCGGCATCCGCGCGGCCACATAGCCGCCGACGAAAACGAGATCATTGCGTTTCAGCGAGACATCCGCGTCGAATCGGTTGTATTGAAAGCGCTCCGTCGCGCAGTACATCATCATCCAGTCGTCGATGGCGTGTTCGCCCCTGGGCAGGCCGTTGGTCGTCTTGCCGGCCATCATCGGATAGCCGCCCGCCGACACGAGTCCATAGGCGCCGTTCAGGAGATTGGCGTCCAAGTCGAGGATGTGCGCCGCCCCGATTACCGCCGTCGGCGAAACGGGAAAGCCCGAGGATCGGCTGAATCGGACAACAGGCAGGACGACGATGCGCTCCCGGACGATGCGCGCATGACGGATCTCAATGTTGTCGAGCGGCGCAGTATCTTTCAAGGTGGTGCAGCCGATCGGACCCAGCAGGGCGAGCGTGAGTATTATTCGCCGCATGAGCCGATGCGTCCTTTTAAGAGGTCACCCAGGTGATGGACAGCCAGTGTCGATCGACGCGATGCGCCTTCCAAACGCTCCAGTGGTTCGACATGACAGATGATCACGCCCCAGAGGCATGTCGCGATTCCGTCGAGCGAAACGGCGGGCCCGCCGATGAACCCGCGATAATCATCGGCCGGAACTTCGACATAGACAATGGACGATGATCTCCGCGAGCCCGGCGATGGTGGATCGATCACACGGCCAGTCAGAATCGTCGGCGCCATGGTCCAGAATTCGGCGGCCGACAAATTCCTGTTGTGGAGTGCGAATCCCGCCAGGAAGACGGTTTCGCCGGCACTGGGGGGGCACTGACTATTGCGGGCCAAGAAAGAATCAGGATCGTCATCGCCGTGATGAATCACCAATCGTGAATCACCTTCGGATTGGTCGCGAGGATCGACAATGGGTTCGCCAACGCATCGGGACCGGAGCCAGGGGCG
>JAJDEC010000583.1 GCA_029259995.1 Phycisphaerae bacterium | reverse complement strand
GTTCGATGCGATCTGCGCCGGCGTCGCGCACGCGCATCAGAACGGCGTTATTCATCGCGATCTGAAGCCGGGCAACATCATGATCGACGCCGACGGCGCTCCCAAAGTGCTCGACTTCGGTCTGGCCAAAGCGACTGACGCCGGCGTCAATGAGCGATTTGCGTTCAGCACGATCGAAGGCAGCTTCATGGGCACGATCGCCTACGCATCGCCCGAGCAGACCCGCGGCAATCCCGACGCAATTGGCAAGCGAAGCGACGTGTATGCGCTCGGAGTCCTGCTCCACGAGATCATTACAGGCAAACTTCCCTATGACGTGACGGGACCGCTCGCCGAGGGCATCGACAATGTCATGAACGCCGAGCCTCAAACACCGCTTCGCTGGCGATCCGCCGACAAACTCCAACCGGCACAGGAAATGCGTCGTGTCAATCGGGATCTGGAGACCATTGTCCTCAAGGCACTGCGGAAGGACGCCGATCGCCGATACCAGTCCGTCGATGCGCTTCGCGACGACATCGCGCATTACATCGATGGCAAGCCCATTGGCGCTCGACGCGACAGTAAGGCGTACGTCGCAACCAAACACCTGAAACGAAACAGAAACGTCCTTGTTGTCGGCGCCGCGCTGCTTGCGCTGTCTGCAGCAATCGCCATGTTGTCGAGTACCTTGTCCACGACCCAGGAAGCCGCACAATCGGCCGCGGAGACCGTCGAGCTCTACGCCATGCGCTTATCGCAGCAGGAGATGTGGGACGCCACGAGCGGCGCCGCCCGGGATACGTCGCCTGTGCCCGTCAATCCTGCAGTCGTTGATCAGAGTTCCTACGTTATCGTCAACGCCCCGCAAGCCCCGAAGTCCCTCAATCCGACACTCGTCACGCGTCATGGCGATCTGTTTGTCTGCGAGCTGTTATTCGAAAGACTGTTCTGGCGGACTGTCGACCTCGACATCATTCCCAATGCGCATCTGGTTGAGTCGATCACGGAAGACAAGGACCCGACGATCAAGACGATTCGACTGCGATCCGGACTGACCTGGCACGATGGAGCGCGACTCACTGCAGATGACATTATCTACAGCTGGCGAAAAGCAATTTCGCCGAGCGTGAGATCGACAAAACGCCGTCAGGCATCGCGGATCGCGAAGCTGATTGCGATCGATCCCCGGACGATTGAGATTCGCCTTGAGTCCGCTCATGCAACATGGCGACTCAGTGCGAATTTCGAGTTGATCCCCAGACATGTATTCGAACCGGGTGAAGTTGAAGACCCGACACTTCGGTCCTCCGAATACTTCGAAAAGATCAATCTCCATCCAATCGGCAGTGGTCCGTTCCAATTCGAATCGTGGAATGAAAACGAATTGCTGCTGTCGCGCTTCGACAACTTCAAGATCGATGGCCGAACCCCGATGACTGCGGGTATTCGGGTTCGATGGATCCAATCGCCGGACGAGACGATGGCGGCTTTTCTTGACGGTGAACTTGATCTCTTTGAACTGACGGACGAACAATATCGCTCGCAGATCTACAACGACGATTTTGAGCGAGCCGGCGCGGAAGCGCGACGACCTTCATCGCGTTATCACTACATCATCTGGAACTGCAACGACGACGCGGGGCGCTTTCACGACCCGAAGATTCGCCGCGCTTTGGCGATGGCGATCAACACGGATCGCATCAAGGCCGAAGTGACAAACAACCTCGCCGCCGCGTGCTTTGGTCCATGGCCGGCCGATTCGGCGTTCAGCGACCCGGCGCTGCGACGATTTGCACACAGGCCGAATGTTGCCCGTGATGCACTTCGCGATGCCGTGCGTGCGCGATTGCAGAATGCCGGGGAGACGACCGAACGTGATCCAAGTCCGGAATCGAACCACTTCTTTGATTTTGAGCTGCTCGTTCAATCGGCCGGCGATCGGGACATGCGTACCGCAGAGATCATCCGGGATTGCCTGGAGGATGTCGGCGTCGACGTGACGATCACGCGGATCGATAGCCGGTCCAGTCTGATTCAGCGACTTCGGGACGGACAATTTGACGCCTGCCTGATGGCGACGACATCGGCGGTGGACCCTGAGTTGCATCTCGCGGAATTCGTGACAGACGGCACACTCAATTTCGGGGGCTATTCCAATCCGAATGTGGACGAGCTCCTGGCCGAGGCCTTGCAGTCGATTGATGAGACCAATCGGAGCAGGATCTATCGTCGGATCCATCGAATTCTCTATGAAGACCAGGCGCGGAGTTACCTCTTTCACGAGCCCGCGTTGTGGGCCGTCAGTCACCGTTTATCGGGCGTCAGGTTCTCCAGCCGAGGGCCCTATTACTTCCAGCCTGGCGTGATGGACTGGTGGATCCAGACGGATCCAAAAGACTAACTTGCCCACAGGCCGATCGGGCCCGCGAAATGGGAAGTCGGTTTCGCCTATGATATGTAATCCCTCGCGAATGAGAAATTGATCCCTATGGGCCGACGAATGACTCGACTCACAAACCTGATCGCTCTGACCATCTGCCTCGCGGCGCTCCGCCACGCCTCCGCGCAAACGGGTGCATGCTGTTCAGATGTCAACGACAGCTGCGCCATCGGCGTCCTGGCGGCGGATTGCGCCAATCCCAATGATCGTTTTATCCAGAACGGTACCTGTGACGACTTCAGCCCTGCTTGCGGACAGGGCATCTGCTGCACGCCTTCCGGCTGTCTCGAATCGACGCGCGTCGCCTGCATCGTGAATCCCGATGGATACTTCTGGTGGCCCGCCCGATTCTGCAACGGGCTCGATTGCACCGACTGTGACGGAAACTTTCGCCCTGACGCCTTCGAGATCGAAATGGACCCATCCCTCGATTGCAACGGAAACGGCATACTTGACCGATGCGAAATCGACGCCGGCTCCATCGCTCCGAACGGCCCCTACTTCTGCACGACGGGCGATTGTGCGGCTGACTGCAACGACAATGGCATTCCCGATGAATGCGAAATCTACGAATTCTCCAGCGCGCCCGGCGGCCCATATTTCTGCCAGTCGGGCTGCAATCCGGATTGCAACAACAACGGCGTCCCCGATGAATGCGACATCGATCCGACCGATCCCGATGGAAACGGAGACGTCAGCGACGACGTCCTGATCCCGCTCGGTGTTCCGGACGAATGTCGGCGATGGACTGGCGCCGTGAACGATCTCTGGTCCGAACCGGACAACTGGCTGCCGCCATCCGTGCCGAACAATACGATGACGGATCGATTCTCCGTCGTGATCGACGGAAGCATCGACGCGCCTTCGGCCAATGTCGAAGCCGACATGAACATCGAGATTGATGCACTCGTATTGCGCGACAATTCCGTCCTGACGCTGACACTGGGCGATCTGACGCTCGCCGGTGTCGACGGCATCGTTGACGAAGGACTCATTCTGATTCAGAACGATCGCACGCTCCAGGCCGACGCGTCGTTCACGATCCGAGGCAATGGCGGTGCGATTCAACTGGCGGGCGAGAATGCGACGATATCGTCCACACTGCCCGGCGCCATCATCACCAACGAGATTGCGATCCAGGGGCGCGGCAACATCACGGCCAACCTGCGAAACGCGGCCATCGCGAGCATCACGGCTGATGACGCCGGGCCGTCGGACACGGGCACATTGGAAATCTCCGGCGAAACCACGCTGAACAACGGAAGTCTCGTCGCACGATCCCGGGCCACACTGTTGATCACGACGGATGTATCGGAAGAAGCCGGCGGCATGTCGTCGATCTCCGCGTTCGGAGCGATCATCAAGGTCGGCGACGGCGGCGACGAAGGCGATGATCCTGAAGGAATTGACGGCTGCGGGCCGATCATTCTCCAACCGACGGAACTGACCAAGTTCACGCTGGATCGCGGCGAGTTGCGCAACTTCACGCTCTGGGAGATCGGCGACAACTCGCTGACGCTTCCGAATCAGCAAGCGACTTTTGAAGTACTGAACGGTTCCGTCGGTCTTGTGATGGGGCCCATCAACGTGCGCAACAACGGAACGTTGTTGGTCGACGCCTCGATGGTCGACGCGGAAACCTATTTTCTCGACGGCGGCGCGACATTCAGCGCCACCGGCGGTGCGGCGCTGACCGTACGCGGTCAGTTCGTTATCTCGGGGAACGACGAAACGCTGTTCGATTTCGCTCAGAACACATCGCTCGTCTTCGAGGGCGGCGACGTGAGTTGCGGCAACACCCAATGGGATCGCACACTCGAAGCCGCCGGGCGAAACTTTGGCCCGGGGCTCAACGATGGCGGCTACGATAACAATTTTGATTTCGCAGAGCTGCGCATTGC
>JAJDEC010000582.1 GCA_029259995.1 Phycisphaerae bacterium | reverse complement strand
CCAACGGCGCCGGGATCGATACAATAGAGGCATGTCCGAACGCGCGGAATTCAAGTCCGAAGAGCTTGCCCGGGTCCTCAGCCACTATGATCTGGGCATCGTCAGCGAAGTGAAGCCGTTCGAACGCGGATCACACGAATCGGCCAAAGTCGTCGTGCGGACGGCGGAGGGTCGATTCCTCGTCAAGCGCCGACCATTGCGCGACGATCCGTACAAAGTCGCCTTCGCCCACTCCCTGCAACGTTACCTGGCGACAAAACACTTTCCGCTTCCCCATCTCATCGGAACGCGCGCGAACAACAACTCGATGATCAAGATCGGCGAATCCGTGTACGAAGTCTTTGAATACATCGAAGGCGATCGATATGACAACAGCGATCGCGCCACGTTCGAAGCCGGTCGGACGCTCGGCCTTTACCATTTTGTCCTTCGCGACTTCACGCCCAAATGGGAACCGCCCCACGGTCATTACCACGATGCGGAGCTGGTTTTCAATGCATTCGAACCGATGTGCGCCGCGATTCGTCGCGCCGGCGGAAAGGGCGCCAAGAACGTCGACGCCCTGCACAAGTTGGCGCTGAAACTGAGAGATCGCTATCAGGCGGCCGCCGACGACGCGAACGGAGCCGGCGTCAATGAGTGGGAAGAGCAACTCGTTCACTCAGACTGGCATCCGGGCAATCTGTTGTTTCAGGATCGTTGCGTGCTCGCCGTCCTCGACCATGACTCGGCGCGGATCCGGCCGCGGATCATGGACGTCGCGAACGGCGTGCTGCAATTCTCGATGATCACGGGCGGCCGCGACATGAAGACCTGGGTCATGGAGGCGGATACGGATCGCGCTCGACAATTCCTACGCGGATATGATTCCGTCAACGTCATTACGCGCGCCGAGCTTGCATCCCTCCCGGCGCTCATGCAGGAAGCCCTGATCGCTCAGGCTGTGCGACCGATCCTGACCAACGGCACATTCGCCGGAATCGACGGATACGAATTCCTTCGGGTGGTCCTCGGAAAGGCGAGATGGCTCAACTCGCATGTTGACTTCAGCGACTTGTCGATCGAATCGCCAAAGACCTGACCTGCCTGATTCTTCAACAAGGAACAAGACCATTCATGCTCAGTGAATCTGATAAACAGGCAATCCTTCGGCATATCGAACCGATTGCCGTTGTCCGCAATCTTCGATTCCAAGTGGAGTCCATGGAAGAAGGTCGTTGCATCGCCATTGTCCCAAAGGACGATCGCTTCGACGGCCTTTACGGCGCTTATCACGGCGGACTGCTCACGACGGCGGCGGACAGCATCGCCTGCCTTGCCGTCTGGACGGCGCTCGGCCCCGACGCGCATCTGACAACGGCGGACATCCATATTCGATTCCTCGCCGCCTGCTTCTCCGATGCGACCGTCGATGCCCGCGTCATCAAGATCGGCCGTTCCCTGTGCCCCGTCGAAGTGAACATCCACGACGCCGAGGGTGCGCACGTCGCCGTCGCCCAGGTCACGTACTTTCGACTGGAAAAGCCCGTTTGAATGGCGGCATCGGATCGCATGCAGGCATCCAACGTTGAAGCGCTGAATTGCCCGTCAAACGCGCCCGGACGCCGATACAGCGTCGTCATGTCGGGATTCGTCGGCAATCGCCCCGAACGACAGCGTGTTCGAGTCGTCAGACAGCGCCGACTCCAGCGCAACCGTCGAACACGGATCACCTGCGTCTTCCGGTTCGACCGGAAAGCCCCTCGGCTCAACGTCGGTATCGCGCGGACGCGCCCGTTCCGCCTTCAATAGCAGCCAGCCACCGCCCAGCATGATGAATCCGCACACCCATTGCATCGCCGTCAGCGGTTCGTCGAAGATCACCATCGACGCAGCCGCCCCGATGAACGGCGCCAACTGAATGATCGAACCCGTGACGGCCACGCCCAGCATCGCGATCGACTTGTAGTAGAAAATGTGACCGATGCCGATGCCGAGGACGGCCGACCCGATGAGATAGGTCGCGCCAAGAGCGGACAAGTCAAACACGGCAGCGCCGCCCCGATCTCCGAATACGAACATCAGACCGACCATCGCCGCCGCCGTGTATACGGCGATCGCCGTAAACGACGCGACAGGGGGAATGCCGCGCATGAAGTATCGAATAGACACGCCGTAGAGGCCGAACAGGGCGCCCGCCGTCGTTCCAAGGAGCACGCCCATCGCCGTCGCGCCGGTAATCGGCTCCACGCCGAACAGCACAGTCCCGATGGATCCAAAGACCACGAGCAGAAACCCACCCCAGAACAGTCGGCTTCGAAGCAGGACACGCTCATCCGCAAACAGAACGAACGCACCGATCGTGGCCGAGATCACGGCGACGCGAAGCAGAAAGCCCGACAGCCCCGGATCGATGTAGTACACCGTGAATCCGAAACACGACTGTCCAAGCGAGTTCACAATGGCCGGCACGATTGCCGCCGTCAGGATTCGCATCGGCACTGTCCCGCGCTTCAATCGCCAGACGAGAAACGGCAACAACGCCACGGCGCACATCCCGTAGCGCCAGCCATTGGCCGTCCATGCATCGATGTCTTTGTTCAGCGCCCTGAGGAACAGAAGGACTGTCGACCAACTGAGCAACGTGACGACGACATAGAACGCGCCGGCGGCGCGTGGCGTTTGAGGTGCGGAATTCGATTGCATCGGGAGAGTGTAGTCGGACTGCCTCGTTCGGCCAGCATGCCTTGACTGAATGTGTTATCGGCGGGGCGCGACGAATTCCACAACAACGAGACGCCGACATCAATTGGTATCATCGCGTTGGCGTGAAGGCACACGAATGCGAACGGACAAAATGTCGCAGATCATGCGTTTGGATGCCACGGCTCCTCAGCGGCCCCGGCGGCATGGTTCGCCAATCGCGACCACGCGAAGAACAAATCGCTCAGGCGATTCAGGTAGATGATGACGAGTTCGCCGACGGCCTCAATTCCCGCCAGGTGAACGACGTTTCGCTCCGCGCGGCGACTGACTGTCCGGCAGACGTGCAGCTGCGCCGCAACGCGCGATCCAGCCGGCAGCACGAACGTCTTGAGAGGCGGCACGGCCGCACATGCCGCGTCAATCAGCCCTTCCAGCCGTGCAATGTCTTCAGCCGTCACGGCCGCGCCGACGGTCTTGCCGGATGCCGGCGGCGTCGCCAGCTCGGCGCCGAGCGCGAACAGGTCCGACTGAATCCGCCTCAACTGCCCGGCCATCTCGGCGACGGCCTTCGGCGCGTCGGCCGATTCCGCCACGATCGCCCGAATGACGCCGATCTGCGAATTGAGCTCATCCACGTCGCCGTAGCTCGCCACGCGAACGTGATCTTTCCGCACGCGCGATCCGTCAAACAGACTCGTGCCACCGTCGTCGCCCGTCTTCGTATAGAGTTTCATCGCTCGGCGTCTCCCTTCGAGATGCTGGGAGTATAAGAAAGGACCGGCCTCGCACCAACGAAGCCGGTCCAGTTTGTTCATTTCAATCGTAAATCGATGCAAAGCGAATCAGTCGTCGCCCATGTCGTCTTCAGCCATGTCGTCATCGCCGTTGCTGTCGGCGTCGCCCATGTCGTCGTCGACCTCATCGAATGCTTCCATGTCGCGTGCAGTCTGTTCGTCCACGGCCTTCTTGACAGCGTTAATGAGCTTCATCGGGATGAACATGTCGAAACGTGATCCGCCGTCGACGCCGGCGATATCAAACCCGGCCGGGGCGTCGATCTTCGGGATCTCGAATGGAATTGCATCCTCGCCGTCTATCTGCTTCGACGCCGCCTTGACCAGATTGAGAATGTTTTCCACGGAGACGAAAATCTCCGTCGAACGAGGCGAAGCGAGATGCTTCGCCGTGCCTTTGATGCCCGTGTCCGACGCAAGCCCTTCGCTGCCCGATTTGGCGATCTTGGCGGCCGACGCGTATCGATCCTTGCCGCCGCCGAACGTCACGACAACGTACTTGCCGTCAACAGCGCCGAATCGAACCGTGACGTCTTCTCCGAAGAATGTCTTGAAGGCTTTGACATCGTCCGGCGCGGCCTCCATCTGCTCGACGAGTTCTTTGCACTTGAGCGTGATCGTATCGACCTTGCCGCCGTCACATTCCTCTGCGTCGGGTGTGTGCGTCAGCAGATCCTTCGCCGTCTTGAGTTCTTCGGCGTCCGACACGCGCCAGATCGTCTTGTAGATCTTTCGAAGACTCTCGATATATGTCGTGGGATTGTCCACTTCGATGACGGCCGCGAATCCCAGGTAGCCTTGTCCTTCGCCGGTCAACATCGATGCGCTCGCCGCCGCCGATTTGACGGACTTGCTCATCTTGATGATTTCAGTGTCCAGCGCCTTGACGGCGGCCGTATCGACATTTGAGAGCTGCAACGTGTTGACGAGCGAGCTCATTGTGTTCGGATCGCCGAATTTCTCGGCATGATCGCTGAAATAGGACGCCATCCCCATCGAGAAGAGGTACTGCTCCTTGGGCAGCAGGGCCAGTCGCGACGAGTCGGCGTTCTTCGTGTCCTTCAGGAGCAGTTCGAGATCGCTTTCCTTCTTTGCGGACACCATGCCGCGCAGTGCGATGCCGCTGTCATCCATTCGAAACCCGAGCCCGATCGAGTCCAGTTCTCGAAGCATCTTTTCGAGTTGCTGTCCCGTCTTACCGGTTGGATCCGCCTGCATCGTCACCATCTGAAGCATCGGTGCGATCATCGGCCCGAAAGCGCCGTACACGCGATCCACGGAGACGTGAATGTAGACGTCCGTGATATCGATCAGCTCGGCCCGCGCGGAGCCCAGCGCGGCGCCGTCGCCACTGTCGCTGCTGATGGCCTTGACCGTCTTTTCGCTCTTGCCGATGACCAGGTACTTGTCCTTGACGGCCGCGTAGACTTCCTGATCCATCACTTTGATCTTGCGAACGCCGCCTTCGGCGTCGGCGACGGCCAACTTCTCCATCAGCGCCTTCGGATCCTTCGAGGGAATGATCGCGGCAGCGGCCCGCACTTGATCG
>JAJDEC010000581.1 GCA_029259995.1 Phycisphaerae bacterium | reverse complement strand
CCGGAGTTTCGGCGATGGGTGTTTTTGCGTATGGCGCGGCGGTGTATTTGCTTTTTCTTGGGACGTTTCTCTATGCGGTCGGTTTTGTGGTGAACATGGTCGTGCCAAAGTCGATTGATACGGGAATTCCAGGGGCGGCGTCGGCGGCGATCATTATCAACGTGGCGCTTCTGAGTCTGTTTGCGATTCAGCATACGATCATGGCGCGACCGGCGTTCAAGCAGTGGTTTGCGCGGCATATCCCCAAGGCGGCGGAGCGGAGCACGTTTGTACTGGCGACGTGCGTTTGTTTGATCCTGACGATCCGTTTCTGGCGCCCCATCGAGGGCGCGTTGTGGCAGGTCGAGAGTCCGATCGGTCGGGGAATCCTGTATGGCATCTCTTTCTTCGGGTTCGGCATCGTGCTCTACAGCACGTTCTGCATTGACCATTTCAGCTTGTTCGGGCTGCGACAGGTGTGGGCGAATCTAAAGGGCGAGGGCGTTGATCGAGGCAGATTCGTGACGCCCTGGTTGTACAGGCTGGTGCGGAATCCGTTGATGCTGGGGTTCATCATCGCGTTCTGGGCGACGCCGGACATGACGTATTCACACTTATTATTCGCGGTCGTGACGACGTGTTACATTTTCTTTGGCGTGGCGCTGGAGGAGCGAGATCTGTCGGGCTATCTCGGCGAGGCGTATCGGCAGTATCGAGCGAGAACGCCGATGCTGTTTCCATGGCCGCGAAAACGCGTGCGGGCGATGTTCGTGCCACAGCGTGTACCGGAGGATGTCAGCAAATCGAGCTTGTTGTTCAAGGTGAACGTGTAACCAGTTTCGCATCGCGCGTGAGTTGCATCAAGGTGCTGCGATCCGGCCGTTCTGGCGGCTTGGCATATTGATCGCCCGGCGTGAAGATGGGTTGCGATGGATCAGGAATTCGCAATTCACTCGCGAGGCTGGGCGATTGGCTTCTGAGACGACGCAAGTTGAAGTTGATGACGCCGCGTCGCCGGAAGCCAGGCCGGCAGCGCGGATTCTTGAATTGTCCCGCCGGCAGTTCCTTGTTGCGGCATTGCTGCTGGTTGCCATCTACGGCATCGGTCTGTCTCGTGATCTGACGGAGCCGTGGTACGGCGTGCACGATTGGAACGGGGCGTTCTTCTCGCAGCTTGCGCGCAACTTCAATCGCTATCCGATGTCGGTTCATCACGGCATGCCGCTGGTCGCTGCAGGCGCGGGGACCCCTGCGCCGGAAGATTGCAGCGTCTATGCGACGCATCCGCCGGCGCTGGTCTGGATGGTTGCGGGCATGTTCCGGCTGTTCGGGGAGTCGGAATGGGCGGCGCGATTGCTACCGATCGGGTTCTCGATTGGGACATTCCTTCTGCTGCTCTGGTTGGTTCGGACCGCGTACGGCGATCGGGTTGCGGCGATCTCGGGACTTTTCTATGCGTTGATGCCGATGAGCGTTTACTTCGGTCGGATGGTGGATCATGAAGCGATCTGTCTGTTCTGCATGACGGCGGCGGCGTGCGGTTGGATGCTCGTGAATCGTTCGGCGGTCGATGAATCCGGCGGACGATGGCGATGGATCGGCCTGGCGATGATGGTCGGAAGCATCGGGCTCGGCGTCTGGGTGGACTGGTCTGCCGTCGTCTTCGGGGGATTGCTGGTCGGATGGATGGGCGTGCAGGTGTTCCGAGGGCGGGCACGGCGCATTGACGGCTTGATTGTTGCGGCGGGTTCTCTCGCGGCGCTGATCGGGATGGTCTGTTTCATCGTCTATGCGGGGCTCGAAGGGCGCTGGGCCGATCTTGCGGCCATCTTCGTCACACGGGCGGGGGAGCACGAGGATATCGCGGGCGCCGGGACGTCGGGCGACTGGTTCCGTCACGCGGCGGACAACGTGACGTGGCTGGTCCTCTTATTCGCGATCGTGGGCCTGATCGTTTCGTTTGCGAATCGAGGATCGATGCGTCTCGGCGAAACGTCACGTCGCGTGCGCATCGCGGCGCGGGAGGGGTTCAACCTGATCGGCCTGGCGGGCGTCGTCTGGCTCGGCGTGTTCTGGAAGCAGTTTGAGCGTCATGAGTACTGGATGTTCTTCATCGGGCCGATGGTGGCGGTCCTGGCGGGCCGTTCGATATTGACAGGTGTCGATATGTCGCGTCGGGCCCGGGCCCGGTTTTCGGTTGTGAGCCTGGTTGTGATTGCCGTCGCGGCCATGGCGATCGAAGTCAACTTCTGTCGTTACTTGTTTGATCGCGAGCACCAGGTGGAACCCGAGCGAATCGAGGATTGGAATGCTGTTCGTCGGATGACGGAACCGACGGATCGGATCGTGCTGTTTCGTGATCCGTTTCGGGTCGAGCGTTGGGGCGGGTATACATTTCGCAACATCGTCCCGCCGCATTTGGCGTGGTACATGGATCGGCGTCTCGATGTTGCAATGGACTTCGATGCGTTGTCTGGGCTGGCTGCGGATTGTGCGGTTTTTGTGATCGACGCGCGTGACGCCGAGGTGAATCGACAGGGGTTGGGTTCGATCTTGGAGCGATGGCCGTATCAGAATCTGATTGGGACCGTCGTCGTGGACTTCCGGTCCCCCCGACGCCGCGCCGCCTCTCCCGGGTCGGAAGTAGCGCATTGACAATAGGTTGTAGCGTGGCGGCGAGTGCTGCATGTTCGAAAATCGGCGGGCGGCGAGTCGTTACCACAGTCGGAATGGGTCTTGTCGAGAGCGTCCGTTTCTGTATATTTCTCCGTTCTGCGCGGCGTTTGACGCTTTGTCGTGGACGCATATACTGGCGAATCTTATTTATGGCACGGGCGCGGCTTGCGCGCGAGCCGTCGGGTGGGTGTTTCTCAGTATGAAACGCCGGGCTCAGTGACTTCGCAGGCGATATTCGCGCTGCTGTAGCTCAGTTGGTAGAGCGCGTCCTTGGTAAGGACGAGGTCACGGGTTCGAGTCCCGTCAGCAGCTTTTTTGCGGCGGAAACCATCGATTTTCGATGGTTTTTGCCGGGTGTTTTGACCGCACGCATTGCGCGAGCCCGCTGGTGTTTCGCGTATTTGTCCGGGCGTGAACCGCTTGGGATTTGACGGTCCGTTTTGTGGAAATGGTTGGAGGCGGGTGTCGCCCCCATATCGGTTTTGGGGTGCGTCAACGGTCTTCGGTTTGCAACCACGCCGTGCGATTCGCACGCGACAAGGGCAACTTAGAGGTTAGCGACAATAGGTTCGCGGAGGATTCGCTGGAATGGCCAAGGAAAAATTCAATCGAACGAAACCGCATGTCAACGTCGGCACGATCGGTCACGTTGACCACGGCAAGACGACGCTGACCGCGGCAATTACCGCAGTACAGTCCGTCAAAGGCTTGGCGAAGCACAAGGCGTACGACGAAGTCGCCAAGGCTTCGGAGAAGGACGGTCGTCGCGATCCGACGAAAATTCTGACGATCGCCACGTCGCACGTCGAGTATGAGACGGAAAACCGTCACTACGCGCACGTCGACTGTCCGGGGCACGCCGACTACGTGAAGAACATGATCACGGGCGCCGCCCAGATGGACGGCGCGATCCTGGTCGTCAGTGCGGCGGACGGACCGATGCCGCAGACGCGAGAGCACGTGTTGCTCGCTCGCCAGGTCAACGTGCCGTCGCTCGTCGTGTTCCTGAACAAGATCGACATGCTGGATGATCCGGAGCTGCTCGACCTGGTCGAGGAGGAAGTCCGTGATCTTCTGAAGAAGTACGACTTCCCGGGCGACGACACGCCGGTCATTCGCGGTCAGGCCAATGCGGCCCTGGCAAAT
>JAJDEC010000059.1 GCA_029259995.1 Phycisphaerae bacterium | reverse complement strand
GTTCTGGAGCTTGCGGTATTCGGGTTCGTTCGTGTGGCCGATGATGACTTCGTCGATGTGCGTCTGGGCGAATTTCTTCGGCTTGATCAGGTGTTCCTGCGACGCGCCGAGCAGGTCGTAGAGGAACGCCACGTCGAGCTTGAGGACTTCGATGAATTCGATGATGCCGCGATTGGCGATGTTGAGTTCGCCGTCGAAGTTGAACGCACGCGGATCCGAATCGGAGCCGTATTCGGCGATCTTGCGGAAGTTGATGTCGCCCGTGAGTTCCGTCGAGTCCTGGTTTTTTTCGTCCTTGGGCTGGAAGGTACCGATGCCCTTGCGATCCTTCTCGCTGACGATGAAGCGCCGGACGACGATATGGTCGAGGACCTTGCGCCAGTCGCCGTCGTAGCGGACGAGCAGATCGTCGTAGGTTTTTCGGCAGAACGGATCGAGATCGCCTTCGACGATGATCCGCTGTTCCGGCGGCAGCGACTCGTTGAGCATGGCGACGATGTCCTTGCGGGCAGCCCGCGGGATCAGTCGCAGCGGCTCTTCGTGCATGGGGCAGTCGACAATGTCTGTCTCGCCGTCTTTTTCCAGCTTCCAGGAGAAGGTGAACATCGCGCCTTCGTCGAGTCGCGTGTAGTATTCGAGGCCCTTCTTGAGCAGGCGGCAGATCGTCGACTTGGCCGAGCCGACGGGACCGTGGAGCAGGAGGATGCGGCGTTCCGTGCCGTAGCCCTGCGAGGCGGACTTGAAGAAGTCGACCAGGGCCATCATCGGTCGTTCGAGACCGAAGATACCGTCGGCGCCTTCGTCGATGGGATCGGAGAAGAAGTTGTAGCGCACGAATTCGTGGCGCAGCTTGGTGTATCGTTCGACGCCGAAGTGAAGGATCATGTCGTAGAGACGCTGGAAGCTGTTCCGCGCGACGCGGGGATTCTTCGTCAGCATGTCGAGGTAGTCGTCGAAAGAGCCTTCCCAGTGCTCATCGCGAAAGCTTTTCGCATCGAGGCGTTTATCGACGGCGTCATAAATGGCTTGCTTGCTGGCCATGATCTTCATCTCCTGACTCGCGCGACGCCACGTCGCCGCGCCGATTTCGAGTTTCCGGGCGTGCCTGCTTGATTATTGATCGGTCGGTTTGACGGTTCCCGCAGCAAAAGGCTCGACGGAATCTCATTTGATGATATCGGACGTCGAGACGGATTTCAATTATTCCGTTTTGCGCAAGGTATTGAATTTGAACGGGATAAGTCGCCGGGCGTGTTGAAATCGTATGGGCTGATGTATTCAGGCGGGTTCGAAAAAGTTGGCGAAGCATGCTTCCGGGAGCGCGTCGCCTTTCGAATTTGCGGACAAAAGAATGCCTCCTGTCGATCGTTGCCACCAACTCAATTGCGGGTCGGCTGCATTGCCATGCCGAGTACGAGCAGTCCTGCCCCGATGCCCAGACACCATTGCGGGTGAAAGAGCACCAGCTCTGCATGCGGCATCCAGTCGATGCTGCTTGCCGCCGAGTAGGGACCGACGTAGCAGATCATTCCAGATACGGCCGACACTGCTACCCCGAGAATCATCATTGCAAGCGTTATCAGGTTCATCTCACCACTCCCCCCGTGTGTTTCCTGCGTCACCACCCCGCGGTGACGGAAGAAGAGTGTGCATACGGAATGCCATCGTGAACGCAGACAGGCACGCGTCGGGAATTGTCGATAATGCGATGGATTGCGTGCCGACCGATCGGATTACCGATTCGGACGGACTGCGGAAGCGGACGTCAAGTGAACTGCATGGGTAACATTCCCCGCGCTAGGGAGTATTGCGCAGCCGTGAATTGGGGAGTGCTGGTGTGGGAAATAGCGATCAGAGAATCTGGAGAAGAACCAAAGCCGTCGCGTCGCTCAGTTATCGCAACAGGGAGGCGGCCAGCCTTGCCGCATGCGCGATTCCTGTTTGCGTTCCAGGCGATCGCCGATGGCTTCGAGCGTCTTGATCAGCAGGCAGGCGCGCTTTCGGACGCACGCTTCCGCGAGAAATCGTTGCTTCTCGCAGCAGGTTTCCAGGACGGAATAGGCCAGCAGGTCGGAGACGTCCGAAAGCGGCAGGTTGCCGCAGTCGAAGATGGCTTTCCAATTTGCGGTTTCGGCGATGGGGCGCAGCGAAGGGGAGTTGACGAGTTGTCGCAACGCTGAAAAAAGCTGGCACTCGACATTGGGCGCCGGTGGAATGGGGTGAATGGGTTTCAGGCGTCCGCGTCGATAAGACTTCTCCGCGTCTTCGTGGAGGATCTCGGCCCGTTCGATGCCTCGAAGGAGCAGGTTGTATCGACCGCCGCAGAGCTCTTCGCATTTCAAGACAGCGCCGACACACGCCACGGCATGAATGGGTGCTTCCAACGTGTGGTAGAGCGATTCGAAGTCATCGCGAAGCAGGGAGATGGCGATCAGCCGATTTCCGCGCAGTGCATCGGCCATCATGGTTCGATAGCGCGGTTCAAAGACGTGCAGTGGAACGACGGCCTTGGGGAACAGGACCACGTTCGGCAGTGGAAACACGGGAATGAGTTGTGAATAGTCGATCAATCCCGCCAAGAGCCGGAACCTCGGAAAACACTGTTTCTTCGCAACAGGGCGAACCGCAGTCGTGCGATTCTTCATGAATCATAGCAGAGTGCGGGGGGAATTGCATCGGAACATTGGTCGGCAGATTGCGAGGATGGTCGTCGGCACGATGGAGACTGAAAGTCACGAGTCGTTTCGTTTGCCGATTCGCGGGCGATTCCTCATGATGCGGCGGATGGTCGATTCGCGAACGGACACGACAACCATCGTCGGAATTGACGAGGCGGGATATGGACCGATTCTCGGGCCGCTCGTTGTCAGTGCGGTCGGATTCGAAGTGCCGTCGGACATCGCGGATGCAAGCCTATGGGAGACGCTGCGGCGCTCGGTTTGCAACAAGGCATCGATGCGGGACGGCCGGCTGCCGATCATGGACAGCAAGAAGCTCTATTCTCGAAAGGACGGCCTCGGTCGGCTTGAACGAACCGCCCTGTCGCTGGCGAGTGCGGCTGGCGGCTCCGATGACGTCGAACGGGACAACGGGTTGATTCGATTGCTGTGTCCGACGGCCGACGATCTTCTTGAGTATCCATGGTATTCAGCGAGCGAACGGCGCCTGCCTGTCGACGCTGACCCGGGGGGCGTTCGAATCGCGGCCGCGCAATTTCGCCGCGGGCTCGAAGACGCCGGCGTCAAACTGAGTATGGCGCGGACGGAGCTGCTTCCTGAGGGACATTTCAATCAACAGGTGGAACAGACGCGGAACAAGGCCGCCGTGTCGTTCGCCATGGTGCTTCGACTGATACACGCTGCAGCGCGACGATCCAGGACGCGCAATGTGCGATTTCTCGTCGATCGACAGGGCGGCCGGGATCGCTACGGCGGGTTGTTGATGCGCTCCTTCGAGGATCGGCAGCTGAAGATCATCGATGAAACGGAGGACTCCAGCGCGTATGTACTGACGTCGGGGACATCGACGTGGCGCGTGGAGTTTCGAAAATCCGGCGACTCGCAGCACCTGCCGATTGCGGCCGCGAGTATTATCAGCAAATACGTTCGTGAGCTGTTGATGGGGCGATTCAACGCGTGGTGGTCGACGCATGTCGACGACCTGCGACCGACGGCGGGATACTATACGGACGGTCTGCGGTTTCTTAAGGACATTGGTCCCAGCGCACGGAAGCTGGGGATTCGGAAGTCGCGCCTGGTGCGCAGTCGGTAAGCGATGAAGTCGGGTCGATGACCCGACCTACGCGACTTATTGAGCGGTGGCACACGGCATGGAGATGTCGGGTCGATGACCCGACCTACAATCTTGCCCCGGGCTGCCCTGTTTCGCTCCTTTGGAGCTGGGTGATTGAATGAGCAAACCCGCGTGGTTAACAAACTGGCTCGAACGGCATCAGAACCCTGTCAGCTTCTGGCTGCACATGGTCGGCATACCGACGTCGATTGCGGCGATTCCGCTCGGAATTGTTCAGTTGACGCAGGGGCGTTGGGATTTGTGGTGGCGGCCGGTGGGGTTGATCGTGCTGGGCTATCTGCTGCAATGGATCGGTCATCTGATCGAGGGCAACGACATGGGGGAGTTGATCCTGATCAAGAAGTGGCGTGGGAAGCCGTATGTGGCCGTGGCCCCGCAGTATCAGGCGAAGCAAACGGGTAATCCCTGATCATTTCGCGTATGCTCCCATGAATCGGCGACAGGGCGCGATTTAATACGACTGAATTCAACTCGGAGTGTTTGCTCATGAAGAAACTTTGTTTCTCGATGGTTATTTCGTGCCTTGCGGCTTCGCCGTTAGTTGCTGTCGCCGATGGGGCATCGGACGGCTGGAAGCAATGGGGCGGTCCCAACCGGGACTTCACGATCAAGGATTCGCCCAAGCTGGTCGACGGCTGGCCGGAATCGGGACCGAAGGAATTGTGGCGTCGTGATCTCGGAGACGGCTATTCGACGATCGTGTCCGACGGGACGCTGCTCTACACGATGTACCGGAACGCGTCGGATGAAGAGGTCGTCGTTGCATTGAATGCAGCGACGGGCGCGATCGCATGGGAATACAAGTACGCGGCGCCGTTCATCGAAGTCGAGGTACCGATCTCGGAGGAAGAGCGCGCCAAGATGCCCGGCACGGATCCGACGACGCAGCCGACATCGAAGACGGATACGCAAGTCACGCAGTTTGGTGAGGGACCGAACTCGACGCCGCTGTTGTGCGACGGTCGTATTTACACGATCGGTTTCACCAGCCTGATGCACTGTCTGGATGCGAAGACGGGCAGTCTGATCTGGAAGAAGGATCTGTACGACAACGGCTGGGGCACGTACATGCGCTTCGGCTACGCGGCGAGCCCGCTGGAATACAAGGACACAGTGATTCTGCTCGTCGGCGAGAAGGGGCACGGTGTCGTCGCGTTCGAAAAGGCGACGGGAAAGATTCGCTGGCAGGCGGCGGACTTCGCGGTCAGTTACTCATCGCCGATTCTCGTGAATGTTGACGGTGCGGATCATCTGGTCGTTTACACGGACGGCGACGTCGTCGGCATGTCGCCGACGGATGGGACGCAGTACTGGTCCGTCAATCATCAGAACCAGTTTCGCTCGACGATCTGTACGCCGATCTGGTGCGCCGGCAACACGCTGTTTTTTCTGAACGGCGGCGACGAGGCCGGCGGTAAGGCGATCCGGCTGAAGAAAGCGGGCGACAAGTTCACGTTCGAGGATGTCTGGCACAACACGAAGATCAAGAGTTCGCTGAATAACGCGATTCCCGTGAAGGACATGCTCTATGTCCAGGGCGACAGCCGGACGGGCATCATGATGGGCGTTGATTCAAAGACGGGTGATATCGTCTGGCGTCAGCGCGAGATGAATCAATCGAAGGGCGTCGCCGCTGACGGCAAGTTGATCCTGACAGACGAGAAGGGGAACCTGATTCTCGCGCGGCCCAAGTCCGACGGGCTGGAGATTCTCGCGACGGCGGAAGTGCTCGAAGCGAAGGCATGGACGGCGCCGACGCTGGTGGGCGACAAGTTGTTTCTTCGCGATCGGAAGAAGATTGTTGCGATCGATCTCGCGGCTTCGACGGAACTGCCGAAGAAGG
>JAJDEC010000580.1 GCA_029259995.1 Phycisphaerae bacterium | reverse complement strand
CTACGAATACCTGCAGCGTCGTACCGCCGCCCGGACTGACGAATTGCGGCATGCCGTTGAAAAAATCAAATGCAATCGGTATGCACACGCCCATCGGTTGGGCCATCGCCTTGCGCAAGGCCGCGCTGGTCACACTTGTCGCCATATTGGCGCCACCGAATGCCATGCAGCCGTCATCGACCAAAACGCCAATCAACTCGCCGCTGGACTCCAGCATGACGGCGGCGCCCGAATCACCGGGCGTTCCATCCGTCACAACGTGAAGGGCATCATCGATCTGATCTGTAAAAGGGCCGTCAACCTGCTTTTGCACGTAGCTCCACGTGCGAAAAACTGGCGGTACGGTACTTCCATTTCCAAAGGTTCTGACGATCTGGTTGGCGGGCGTTGGAATGGAATCTGCCAATTCGAAATAATCGCCTTGAGCCTCGAACGGCGTCATCCCCGTGTTGCTATTGGGAAAGCAGCCGAAATATCCCCAGTCGAGGCCAGCATCACCTGTTTGGCGCTGAATGGATGTCAAATCGGTGACGTATTGATCGTCGGGCGATGGGTGATTCAAGGTGCGTCCGTTAGGAAACGTAAGTGGGGCGTTGAATTCGATGACTGTGCTGGCGGAAAGTGCGCCGGCGCAGCCGCCACTGGTGAGGAAACAGCGATTGGCGTCGCCGACAATCGACGTCGTACAGACAACAGGACTTTCGCTCTCTGAGATGACGATTCGAGCGACACGCGGATCCGACGAAAGCAGTCGATCGTCGAGCTGGCCGCATATGGTTCGAGGCGCACCGGGATCATCGGACGTTTCGGCGAATTCTGAAATGACTTCGGCAATCTCCACGATGTTCCCGTCCGCGCCCGCGAGTCCGACGGCTTCAATCCGGACGGAATCGCCATTGAAATACGCCGTGTAATTGTTCCATCGTTCCAGGTTCGTGGCGTCCAGTCGCTGGACGGCACCGTCCAGAAGTGACGTCATTCTTAGAAACCCGTCATTGGCCGCGCCGAAACCCGCAAACGAAACAGATTCGAACCTCACACGGATCCACGCAGCGCCCGGGTTGCTCACTATCTCATCATGGAGCGTCACAAATCCGGAATTTGACGTCGTCGCTGCAGATCGCGTTGTTGGTGCAATAAGTCCAGGCGACGCCGGACCGGCAACGAGGATATGGGGTGTCGAAACGAAATTGGCCATTATGACTGCGGCAAACACATTGGAGCCCAGGCTCCGGAATCGACGCGTCCCTTGAAACATCATTGACTTCCTCCAGTTGGCATGCCGCGATACGGTCATATCGCTGGTCGATCAAAGTCCCGCCTGATCATTCTAGCGATCACGAGGCGTCCGATCTGAGTCTGCGGATTGCAGAACATGGATGGATCGACAAAGTGCCCGCATGACGGCGGGGGGCGCCGGATCATTCGTACATTCAAGTGCGCCGCAAAGCCCGCCGGGACTCTGTGGCAGGTCTCGGCGGGCTATGGCGGAGCACGTAATTCGTAAGAGGAAGAAAGCGGCCCGCCATTCGGACGGGCCGCTTTTCTCCGCATGGGGTCCTAGTTATCCAGCAGGTCAGCCACGAAGCCGGCCAGATCGCCGACATCAGACGAACCGCTGATGTTGTAGTCAATGCAGGCGCATTGTCCGCCGCTGGCGCCATTCGTGAGAATGCAGGTCACTGCACCTTGAATGTCGTCGCCATCGCCGTCGCCGTCGCCGTCGACGTCGCCCGCGATCGTCGGGCATCCGGTGGACGTCAGATCCGAAATGTCCATCGTGATGAACGCGACGCCGCCGCCGCCGAACGAATCACCGAGATCGTTGCCTTCGCCGTCCCGAAGGTCGGCAAAGAAGTGCAGGATTCCATCGTCCGTCAGGTTGATGTCATTCGCGTGGAACGGAGTGACGGTGTTCGTGCCACGGCCGATGAACACGTTGTCATCGAATATGCCGTTGCCGTCGAGGTCGATCGGATCGCCTTCGCGCGCAACGACATGCGTGCCGTTGAAGGCGATGACGGCGTTGAAGTTCTCGTCGGCTTCGCTGGTGTTGCCGGCAATGACGTAGTCGCCATTGTTGTTCCCGGTAAAGCTGTTGAAGCCGTTGCCCCATGTCTCGGCGCCGCCGATGATCGAATCGCCGGTCTTGGCGACCAGCGTGCCGTTGGCGATGGCCCAGTCGTCGTCGCCGGGCTGATCGCCGCGTGCATACCAGCTACCGTTGCCCGACATTCGGACCCAGAAGAGCCCATCAATATCCGTACCCATGAAGTTCGTGTTCTGACGAACCTGGACGACGCCGTCCACAACGAGGGCTTCTTCGTCATTCAGACTGTCAGGTCCAAGCGACAATTCGGAGGCATAGTGCAGCCCATCCGGCGTTGTGACGAAGTTACCAAACGCGAAGGACGCGACATTTTCGCCACCGAACGATGCGACGCCTTCCTGAAGGAATGCGGCCGATCCACCGATCGAACTCCAGTAGCACAGCGCCGTATCGAAGTTGCTTTCGGGCGCCGTCAGGCCGGCAATGTTCGCGGCGTAGAAGCCGATGTCGCCGTTATTCAGCAGATGCGCCGTTCCGAATGAATTGCCGTGGGTTTCATCGCCCGCGGCGCCGTTCGGATCAATGAGGCCGCTGATCGTGTCTGAATCCCGGACGGCGATCGACGGCGCGCCCGCGAGAACGCGCAATAGGTACTCCGTCGTGGATGTCCCTCTGGCTCTCGCCCCAAACGAAACGTCATTGTTGTCATTGAATGCAAACTCCGGATCGAAGGAGTCGAAGAGCGTTCCGGCGGGTTCGCCCGGAATCGGCTGACCTTCCTGCGCCGACATGTTTCCGACCAGGCCGCCGCCAAGAATCAGCGCCGATTCTTCGTTCGAGCCCGCCTTGCTTCGTCCCTTGACCATCCAGGCGGTTCCGTCAGGACTCACGGCCATGTCTTCCAGCGTCTTCCACTCGGTTACAACCGGGCTGCCGGCCAGATCCAATGCACCAGGAACCAGGGCTGTCGGATGTCCGATGATTTCCGAATAGATGATCGTCATGTCGCGGAAGTTTCCGACTCGCGTCGACGTGCTTGCCGAGTTATTCAGATCATCCGGATCGATTTCGATCGCAGTGACAGTGGCCGTGTTGATGTAGGTCCCCTCGGAGAGAGGCGTCACAACGACTGTGATCTGTTCGGTTCCCGAGTTGAGGATGGAGGCGTAGTTGATTTCAATGACGCCGCCGCCAAGATCCGTGAAGGCTTCGGAGACCGAGACGAGCGTGGTGCCCGCCGGCAGGAATTCCGTCACAACCACGCCGGTCGCCGTTCCCGGCCCGATGTTGGTCACGTCGATCGTGTAGGTGATGTCGCCGCCGAGGTTCAGCAATCCGCTGTCGGACTTCGTGATCTCGAGATCGGCCACGGAACCGTTGATCGTGTCCAGCATGAACGAATCATTTGCAGCATTCGTGTCAAACTCGTTCAGGGAGAAGATGCTGATGTTGTTCGTCACAAGCGCCTGTGCGTCAGCGGTGACGGTAATGGTGTAAACCACTTGTCCGCCGGCCGGCACGACTGGAATCGTGACATCGACAACGGCCGGATCACCGTTTGTGTCGGGCAACGAGGACGTGACGAATGTGACTTGTGCCGGGAGATTGTCTCGGACGACGACATCCGTCGCATCCGCCGGTCCGGCGTTCGTGACAGTCACTGTGTAATCGTAGTTCTGACCGACGGACGCGCCGCCGTTGTCAATCTTCGATACGCCGACATCGACCTGATTCTGAATCGTCGTCGTAGCGGAAGCCGAGTTGTTTCCGGGATTCGGATCGGATTCGTTGGCGGATGCGCTGGCGGTATTCACCGCAACGCCTTCGCCGGACGAATGCACGACGATCTGGAACGACTTGGACGTATAGGCAGGCATCGAACCAAGGTTGGCCTCGACCATGCCCGGCAGGACTTCCGTCGCGCCCATCGTGGCCGAAGAGAACGTGACTTCGCCCGGCAATGTGTCGTTGACCAGCACGCCCGTCGCGTCGTCAGGTCCGACATTGCAAACGGTGATCGTGTACGTGATCGGCGCACCGACGTTGTCAATGAAGTCCGTACTCGCCGTTTTGGACACGACGAGATCGGCGCCCGTCAGCGCAGGTGACACATGGGCGGAAACATCCACAGTTACAACGGCATCGCCGATGTCGGTGCCGCCCGAATTGAGAAGCTGCGTCGTCAGGATGAGCTGGCCGCCATCTGTCAGGATCATTTCTTCGGTATTCGGGAGCCCGATGAATGCGTCATCGTCAAACAGGCCGTCGCTGTCCAACGCGACGGGATCGCCTTCTCGCAACACAACGGCCGTGCTGTTGATCACAATCGCCAGGTTCTTGCCCGTGTTGGGTTCCGTCGTCCGACCCATGATCGCGACGTCGCCCTGGTTGTTTGCCGCGACTGCGCGGAACGTCGGGGAGAACCCGTCAACGTCACTCCAGAATTCGCCGGCGCCAGGGAATATCTCGTCGCCATGCTGCGCGATGACGCTGTAGGTCGAGCCGTTGCCCTTGATGACCCAGTCCTGATCGGAGTCCGTTGTCACACCGTGGGCGAGCCAATCGCCGTTGGAGTACATCTCCGCAAAAATCACGCCGGTCGTCGTGCCCGGAGACGCGAGGGTTCCCGTCAGCGACGTGCCTGCGATCGTCTCACCTTCCTGGAAAATGACTTCGTTGTTGACGACCATGACATCGTCGCCTGACGAGCCGAC
>JAJDEC010000579.1 GCA_029259995.1 Phycisphaerae bacterium | reverse complement strand
CGCAACACGGTCATCCTCGCCGTTGTCTTTCTTGTCGGCGCGATGGGCGCCACGTTTCGTCTGGCCAGCGCCGCGAACGGTGCGGAGACGTTTGCCGTCGAATCGCTGCACAGCGGGCCGATGACGCACTACGTTCGCATGATCGCCTTCGCGATCGGCATTCTCGTCGTCCTTGCGTGTCAGCATGTGCCGGACAAGGAAGAACGCGGCGAATTCTTCAGTCTGATTCTGTTCTCGTTCGCCGGCATCTCTTTGACGGCGATCGCGAACGATCTCGTCCTGTTGTTTCTCGCCCTCGAGCTCGTCAGCGTACCGACGTATATCCTGATTGGATTGTCGCGTCGCGACATTCGGGCACAGGAGGCGTCTGGCAAGTATTTCTTTCTTGGCGCATTCGCGGCGGCACTGACGCTTTACGGGTTCAGCTTCCTCTACGGTGCAGCGGGCACGATGACGATGTTCAGCGATTTTGCTTCGCCAACGCATGGCGGCATGCAATATGAATCCATTGCCGCGTGGTTCGCCTCTGGCGATGCGTCTGAGCGGATGCGCGATCCATTGTTCGTCATGGGGCTGATGCTTTCCCTCGGCGGACTCGCATTCAAACTCGCCGCCGTGCCGTTGCATTATTACGCGGCGGATGTCTATCAGGGCGCCGCGTCGCCAATCAGCGGCATGCTGGGATTCGTCCCCAAGCTGGCCGGCCTGATCGCCATGGTGCACCTGCTGAGCATCGTTCAATGGCAGATTGCGGACACGTCGATATATTGGGCGCTTTGGATCATGGCCGCGGCCACGATGACAGTTGGCAACACGCTGGCCTTCATGCAATACAACATCAAGCGAATGCTCGCCTATTCAAGCGTCGCACATTCCGGCTATCTGTTAATGGCGCTGCTCGCGGGGCCCGGCAGCAACGATGGCGGATCGCCGATGCGCAACGGCGTTGCTGCGATGTTGTTCTACATCGCCATCTATGGCGCGATGAATCTGGGGGCGTTTCTCGTATTGTCCTGGTTTCGTAAGCCGGGTACCGACGATGCCGACGAGTCTGCCGAAATGCTCGACGATCTGGCCGGGGCGGCAAGACGACATCCGTGGGCGTCGCTGGCGCTGGCCTTGTGTGTCCTCGGCCTGATGGGCTTCCCGCTGACGGGCGGCTTTCTCGGCAAACTTTACCTGTTCAGTTCCGTCATCAGCGCATCGGCGGACATGCCGGCGCATCAGACGTCGCTCATCGTGCTGGTTGTCATCGGCGCCCTCAACGCTGCGATCGGTGCGGCATACTATCTGCGCATCATTGCAAGCTGCTATTGGCGCGAGCCAAGCGGCAAAGTGACGGCGTCGGGTTGTACGGCGCTTCGCATCGCCATGGCCGTCTGTGCCATCGTGGTCCTCGTCGGTTTTGCCTGGCCGGGACAGTTGATTCGCCATTCGATGACGGCGGCGCGCGATGGAATCGACTACCCGCGCATCCTTCATATACGAAGCGCCGACGCCGAAACGGCCTTGCCATCGCTCGCCAACGCCCAACCGGATGACTGAAAACTGCCATGTCTCTCCGCGTGGTGCCTCGGGCTTCAGATTGCTACAATGAATTAGCGATGATCGATGTTCGCGCCAGTGTCGGCGTGATTCGATGATGCGACTGGAATCGACATATGCCCGGAAACGAACCCAAGACCAATCGCCTGAAGCTGGAAACAGTCGAGCCGCTCGGTCAGCGCGTTCTGATTCGGAAAGACGCCGACAAGAAAGTGACCAAGGGCGGCATCCAGCTTCCGGACAATATCGAGATTCCCACCATCACGGGCCGAATTGTCGCCGTCTCCGCGCAAGTCGAGAATGACGACGATTTTCCCATCCAGCAATACGACAAAGTCCTCTTCAACCCCAAGAACGCGATCCCGGTCGACTTCGAAGGCGATAACCAACTCTTCGTTGTGCCCGTCGAAGATGTCGTCGCCGTGTTTCGTGCGACGCCTGCCTAGTCGCTCCGTAGGCGGCCTGTCGGACGGCGTATTGTCGCAATCGACGCCAAACTTCTGTCACAACTCTCGGTAGATTGCCATACGTTTGGCAATGGCACTCTTTCTGCGATTTTCAATTGCGATCCAACCTCGTTGCGCCATTAAATGGGGCGCGAAGGAGGATTGGACAATGCGCCGAGAAATACTGATACCGCCTTGGGTTGTCATCGTCGTCTTTGCTGTTTCGAATATCGCATTCGCCGAGTCGATCATCGGAACTGCGAAAGGAAAGGTCTACCACAATCATCCCGAGAAATGCAGTTCCGCCAAGCGCATTCAATCCGACAACGTAACGCGCTTCGAATCCAGGGCCGATGCCGAAAGGGCGGGACGGCGGCAGTGCAGGAGTTGTGCGAAGATCGACAAGGATGCGGCGGCCAAGTCGGAAGCCGACACCCGCACGCCAAGTCAACCACCGTCAGGCGGCGCTAGCAAGGCCGTCATTCCCCAGAAGCCGGTTCGGCTAGCAACGGATTCGACAGCGACGTCGCAGTCCGGCGTTCGTCTTCCGCAGCTCGTGCATGCGAAGCGTATCATCGACGGCGGAACCATCGAACTCGATACGGGTGACAAGGCTGGTTTGCTCGGCATAGTCGTGCCGAATCGCGGACAGCCGGCGGCGCGCGACGCCTGCCGCTTCATCAAAGAACAGACGCACGATCGCCTTCTCAAACTGTCGTTGCCCGCGGCGCCGGGGGATACGATGGTGCGCGACGCGCTGGGACGATGGCGCGTATCGATCAATCCGCAGGGCGGCCGAGATCTGGCGGGAGAGTTGGTGTTTCAAGGATATGCATGGCTCAATCGGGGCCGATTCACTTCGCGATCAGAAGAGTATTCGCGACTGGAGGAAGCCGCATGGAGCGCCGGCCGAGGCATCTGGCGCCAACTGGACGGGGATGACGGTCAACGGATTGTCATGACAGGTCGCGGCGCAACGGAATACCACGACAAGAAATGCGCGCACGTTCCGCACCTGACGGATCCGATGCAACTTGCGATCAACGAGGCCCGGGCCCGGCGTCTCGTGCCGTGTGATGACTATCGAGCAAAAGGGTCGGAGCGATCGAGTCAGAACTGACGCCTCGACGCTCGGCGACCCAAAAAACTCGGCTCGTTTCGGAATGCCGAATCGAGCCGAGGTTGCGACGCTTCGGAATCTTGAAGGATTACGACGCGCTGGCGGCGGCGCCGCATTTCGTCATCGTCTGCTGAATTTTCTCGGAGAGCGTTTCCGCGGTGAACGGCTTGACGACATAGTTGTTGACGCCGGCCTTCACTGCGGTGAGGACGCGGGACTTCTCTGCTTCCGTCGTGACCATGATGATCGGCAACGCCTTGTCGGTTTCGCGCACCTTCTTGATCAGCGTGATGCCGTCCATGTTCGGCATGTTCCAGTCGACCAACATCAGGTCCGGTCGCGCATTCGCCAGGCACGACAGTGCTTCGAGGCCATCGGCGGCTTCCGTCACATCTGTGATGCCGAGCGTCTTGAGTGTGTTCTTCTGAATATTGCGAATCGTTCGCGAGTCGTCGACCAACAGAATTTTCAGATTCATAACCTTACGCTCCCGCCGTTGCCGGCACCTTGGACGTGATCAGTGCGACTTCCACATTGAAGTTTCCGAGTTTCGTCGCACACGGAATAACGAGGAATGGCGACACCTTCGATTGCGATACGCGATGCCCCTTGCCGATGATCACACTCGGAAGCGAAATGCTGGCTTCGTATCCATGAAAGTCCTTCTTGGCGTTTCCGGCAACCATGTTGGCGAGTTCACCGAGGGCGTCCGTGAAATCCGCGGAATCCGGATCCAGTTCCGCACCCGCAAACGTGGATGCAACTGCGCAGGCCACGGGCATGTCGAAGCTGAGAATCACGCTGCCCTGGACCTCGCCGGACAATCCGATGATGCCCGACACTTCGGCGGAGACCAGTTCGGCCTCCTTGAGAAGCGGTTTGCCGACCTTGACTTCGACGTTCAACATCGTCTTGAAGACGTTGAGAATCGAACCGACGAAAGCATTGACGAATGTCACATCCATTTTGAATCCATTTCGCGTCGTTGCATCTTGGCGTTCTGTTCCGCGACCTTCGCGGCCTTTGCATTTGTCGGTAGGATTGGACAACGACTCAATGATCAGCCGACCTAGTTCGCATGCCGACACGTGTGATAATTGTTGGATTATCACGCCATGTGCGATTCGATGCGGATTTCTCATAGCGAGGCGGGCAAATCAAGGGATGTTGGGGGCACGCACTGGGATCCGGATGCGCTCCTGGAGGGGGATCGCGTCGGCCTCACGGAGCCGTTCGTGGAACAGCGCGGAGCCGGGTTGATCCACTGTTGCTGACGGCAATCGGCGCAACTCGAAATATGCGTTGCTCCGGAAATCCTCGACCTGCGAAGGCATGCAACGGCAGAGGAGCGTCGTGATTGCGTGTTCGCTTCCGTTGATATAGACAAAGGGGCCCATCGGAAGCGGGCCGTCCGCGAGGATTCTCGGAACGACCGTCCGGGGCGCCTGATCGATCGGTCTTTCGACCGCGAATCGCCGGCCGGGCGATGGCGTGCCGAATTCCTCTTCGGCGGCGTTTTCCACGGATTGCGCAACGTAAGTCAGATACGGCGACTCGGGTGAAAGCACTTCCCAGAATCGGGCGGAGCCGTTGTCGTCGAGCGTCATGCGGAATCCCTGAACGCCGACCTGACGCCGATCCGAGTCGCCCGCTTTCTCAAACAACCAGAGATAGGCGATTCGATTCCGACGGACTCCGCCGATCGATGCGTCATCTTCGCGAAAGTAAATGACGCGACTCTCCACGTCCGCGAGGTCGCCCGTCCGGTCGACCGCGTCAATCGACATGCCGAAACGCAGATCCGCATAGGGTGCCGCGACTTCCCGGACGATCAGCGGCGACATCGCAATGATGTGCTCTGGGGCGTCGTTGCCGCTGGGCTTGATAAAGTCGCCGAGGACGAACCGTCGTGACGTCCGATCATAGATCGCGGCCCAGTCCTGTGCCGAGCCTGCGTCAGGAGCTGACGTCGCTGTTGAATCCGTCGTTGGCCTGGAGGTCGGCGTTGCATTCTGATTGTCGTTTTGACAGGATGCAGACGCGACGACCATCCCGATTATCGCGATTCCGAAAACCGACGGGCATCGCAACTTCGTAGTCCGAAAATTGGATCGCCCCGTTTGTTCGCACGACCGGTTACGTTCTTCATCGCTTGTCAATAAACTATGCATGTCGGTTATGATATACGTTGGAATCTCTCGCCGCTGGATGTTTGACCGATTGATATGTACCGACGTCTTGTCACCGTCATCTTTGTTCTGATGTTCGTTGGTTGCGACGCCACGCCGCCGATCGCATTTGTTCTGCCGTCGCTCGACGGTACCTGGAACATTCAACTCCGGGACGTGCCGGGCACGTTGCGGATTGTCGTCGAGGGCAGTCGAATCGTCCAATATGATCAAGGTTCCGGTACCTTTCAGCCCATCGAAGAGTCGCCGCCATTCACGCAAACAGGCGGTGTGATCACGTTTTCCATGCAGGCAACGCAGGCCTTTGTCGGGTTCAACAACAACGAGCCCGCCGAATTCATCATTGATGGTGAAGGTTCCGTCATGCAGGATGGTTCCGTTGATCTGACGATCACATTCACGGCCGTGGATGGCGGTGCCCAAGGCGCGTCGACCGCCCTTATGTCGCGCTAGTGCCAAATTCACTGAGTTTTCAGAATGCGCGTTTCAGCATGTCGACTACGGCGTCGATTTCTTCACGCGTCGTCGGTCGCCCGATGCTGAATCGAATCGCGCCGATCGCACGCTCCCGATCGATACCCATCGCCGTCAGGACGCGTGAAGGCTTCGCATCGCCGGAATGACACGCTGCCCCCGTCGATGCACAAACACCATCGAGTTTCGCCAGGACATTTCCGCCGACGTGGCCGGGGAAGCTGATATTCAGTGTCGAAGGCAGTCGTTCCGTTGGATGACCATTCAGGACGACTTTATCGCCGAACGCCGCCGACAGTTTCTGCCAGAACAGGTCCCGCAATTCCGCGTGCGTTCCCTTCTTCAGGTACTCGATCGACAGTTCGGCCGCCTTGCCGAGACCGATCGCCATG